>CAXTGN010000034.1:0-18877 GCA_964243455.1 uncultured Acidobacteriaceae bacterium | reverse complement strand
CTCGACCGGTAGTACGTCGTCGTCGACACCAGGGATATTCTTGTGCGTTGTCGCTTGACCAAGTGCGGGGACCCGTGGCCTCGTTCACCGCCGACGGCGCCTACGACCAGGAGGGCGTTTCTGCGGCTGTGGCCGAGCGCCATCCTGAAGCGGCGATCATCGTGCCACCACGGTCCACGGCGGTGCCAAGCGAGACGGCCGGGACCGCGCCCACCCAGCGGGACCGCCATCTGCAGGACATCGCCGAGCATAGACGGGCAGCTTGGCAGAAAGCCTCCGGCTACACGAAGCGGTCTCGGGTCGAGGCGGCCATGAGCCGGTTCAAGCAGGTGATCGGCGACGGGCTGCGCTCGCGCACGGACGAGCGCCGGGCGACTGAGGTTGACGTCGCCGTCCATGCGCTCAACCGAATGCTGGACCTCGGACGCCCGATCTCCGTCCGTATTGGCTGAACCACAGCAGGGGCTAGGGTAGCTGCGCTTACACGTCAGCTCCGTGCAACACGGCTGCTGGTGATCGATCAGGTGATCGTCGAGGAGGACAGGCTTGTCATCCGCCACGTGGTCCCAACGGCCCCGGTTGGATTGCAACCACACCCGCGACAAGCTCAGGAGCTATGCCGCGGCAAAACGTGAGGTGCTGCCCGGCGTCAAGCACCGGCGAAGCCGCTACCTGAACAACCGGGCCGAGGTGTCGCATCAACCCACGAGGCGACGAGAACGGCAGATGCAGCGGTTCAAGTCAGCCCGGCACGCGCAACGCTTCCTCTCCATCCATAGCCGCATCCACAACCACTTCCAGCTCCGCCGCCATCGCCTGACCGCCGACCAGCACCGTGCCGCACGCGACGACGCCTTCCGCACTTGGCGCGAGGTGGCCGGCGTCGCGCCCGCCGCGTGAGACCCTGGTCAGCCGCAAGGCCCTGGCGACGCTCCAACCATCAACCTGACAACGCCGTCGTGGCCGATCACTGCCCTCACGCCGCGGCAGCACGGACACGTCGTGTCCTCAGGCATCAGCGTCACCTCGACCCGCGCCAGGTGCGCGGACAGCGCGCCCCGGCTCGCCCGACGCCGGGCCACGCGCTCCTGGTTCAGGGTGGGATCGCGCTTCTCGGCCTCAGCCTCGCCCTGCGCGATCGCCTGCTCCAGGCTCTCCAGGCCAAGCTGCAACTGCTTCTGGGGCAGGCGCTCACAGCCTCTACCCGGCAATTCCCAGCCCTCGCGTCATCGTTAAGGTCAAACAGGCCGTCAGCTTGAAGCTTCCTGCCTCAAGCAGACCAACCATATTCAGCACTTACCCAGAAAGAATGGCCGCGCCGCGACGCTTACCTTCATGGGCGGTTCTCGGGCTACGGCCCGGCGGTGAACTGGATCGCGATTGACATACTGCGCCTTGAGGACGGCAAGCTTGCCGCGCATTCGAACGTCATCCCGGACGAGACGACGCGGCAGTTGTCCAGGAGTGGATCGCCCATGTTCGGAACGATGTCCGCCGGCTGAACAGGCTATCTGGCCGCCAAGGACCGGCACGTCTCGGATGGCCGAACGCAGGGGAACGCCCGCGCGCTTGAACAATGAGCCCAGCCTGGCCCGCTTCGCGGTCCCCTCCGGCAGCGACAGAGGCCGACTCGAACTCGGGCCGGCGTCCTGCCCCGATCCGCAGGCATAACCGATACGAGAGGCTGGAAAGGGCGATCGAACGCCTCATGGCTTGTAGCAGGGCATACTTGGAGCCCTGCCCGCGCCCTTTTTGGCAATGATTATTGCGGCGTCAGCAGCTACCATTGCGGCATCGAAGTTGCTGCCAGAGGAATGCCGGCCATGAACTTGACCCACCTGCGGCACCTGCTCGCGGTCGCAGACACCGGCAGCTTCCGCTCGGCTGCCAGTAGGCTAAACATCTCCCAGTCAGCCGTCACGAAATCACTGAAGGCGCTGGAGGCGGAGTTCGGTGTTCCACTGATCCTGCGGGGATCCCAGGGATCAGGGCTGACCGAGCTTGGCCGCGAATTGCTCTCGCACGCACGGTCCGTTTGCACGGAGCTGGAACGGGCGACCGAGCGGATCAAAAAGCTGGCAGGAGAGG
Organism: uncultured Acidobacteriaceae bacterium; assembly: GCA_964243455.1. Lineage (GTDB taxonomy): Bacteria > Acidobacteriota > Terriglobia > Terriglobales > Acidobacteriaceae > Granulicella. The sequence goes on along the minus strand of CAXTGN010000034.1, from coordinate 16,789 downwards.
CAAGAAGCCGGATAGCGATCGGTTCCTTGGCGACGGCGAGCATCCAACTGCTGCCTGACACGGTGCGCCACTTCCAATCCCGGCATCCGCAGGTGGACATCGTGGTCGTCAGCGGCCTCGCCAGCTTTTTGGTGCCGCGTCTCCTCGAAGGGAGCCTGGACGTTGTCATAGGGTCCGAGTTGGACGGCCCGGTGTCCGCGGGCGTGAGGTTTGAGCACCTCCTGACGGCGAACTACTGCGTGATCGTCAGGCGGGGGCACCCGCTAGGGGGAGCGAAGGTGCTGTCCGAATTGGCAGAAGCGGAGTGGATCGTCCCGACCGAGTCCGCAAAGCACGACTCGCCTCTGGCAGCCGCCTATCGCAAGCAAGGCCTGGCAGGACCTTCGATCCGCCTGCAGTCCGATTGCCCTTTTTTCTTTACCAAGATGATTGCGACTTCCGACTGCGTGGGCCTTTTCAGGCGCTACATCATGAATCAGAACGTGATCCCCTTGTCGGCTTCGACGCTGGAGATACCCGATTTGAACACGTCGCATAAGATCGGGGTCTTCACGCGGTTGCAGCAGACCAACCCTGTGTTGACTGACGAGTTTGTGGACGTCCTCAGGCATCATGCAACCAGGCTGTTCGGCCCGGCACGCCAAGCCGCAGCGACGGGCTTGGGACGGCGGGGTTCCGGCATGGCCGGGGCGACGGCCCAAAGCTGAATCTGGGCAGTCATGGCGAGCGGTGATGCCGACGGGCATGGCCAATGGAAGCGGCTGCAAGGCATGCTTCCGGATGGGCGCGGGCCGCGCAGCCGTTCAGGTTCTTGTCAGTGGTCTCTGCATCCTGCGAGCGGCCATCATGGCTTGTCGGGAAGGCAGGTTATGGCGATCACTTTTTCGGACTTGCAGGAGGAACCGGAACCTCACCTATTCCCCACCTGACGCTAGCAAACCGGTTAGCGCATACCGAGAGCAATTTTCCCGTGCACATCACGCGCAATCGCCTTCGCCGCCGGGTTGCCCAACTTGCGCTGATGGCGGCATGTTCGGCCATCCTGCCCACGGCGAGCCGTGCACAGAGTCAGGCCACGACGCAGCCTGTCAAGGTCGGCGTTATCCTGGCCCTGAGCGGCGCGCCCGCCAGGGCGGGAAGCCGGGAACGGGATGGCATGGAGCTTGCCCTGGCGGAGCTGAACGGCAAAGGCGGCATCAGAGGCCGTCCGGTCCAGCTCGTAATCCAGGATGACGCGGCCGACCCGAATGCAGCCGTTTCGGCCTTCAACTTCCTTGCAGACCAGGACGACATCGTCGCGGTGATCGGCAGCACGGTCGGCAGTTCGACCCTGGCTTTCGCGCCGCTCGCGAAGCGGGCCGAGATGCCCGTCCTTGCCCTGAACTCCACATACCAGATCACGCATCTCGGGAACGACTGGCTGTTCCGGGTCGGCATCCCGGCAGACGTCGAAGTGGCGGCGGCCGTGGCCAGGTTGCGGGACGGCGGATACAAGAGGATTGGTCTGCTTTTCTCGAACGACGCCTACGGCAAGCAGGGCGCTGACCTGCTGCGTGCAGCCAAGGAGCTGAACATCGTTGCGTCGGAGCAAGTGGCGACCAACGCCAGCGACTACACGCCGCAACTAACGAAGATACGCGCGGCCAGCCCGGACGTCCTGGTGATCTGGGCCGGCACCCCGTACTCGGGCATCGGCTTGAAGGACAGCAGCCAGCTCGGCTTCGACATCCCAGTCCTTTCGCCATCCGCCGCCTCCAGCCAGGCGACGATCAACGCCGCTGCCGGAGCGGCGAACCTTTCCAGGTGGGAAGTCCAGGGCGTCTTTGACTTGTCCAATCCCGAAGCCCGGCAGCAGGAGGCGATTTTCGGCTTTAAGGCGAAGTTCAACACCGACCCGGATTACTTCGTTGCGGTCGGATGGGACTCGATGATGATCCTGGGACGGGCGCTGAGCCTCGCGGAACCGGCCATAAGCAGGGCGACGGTGAAGGCGGGGCTGGAAAAGGTCCAGGGGTACGAAGGGTTCGGTGGGGTTTACAGCTACGGCCAGGCGCAGCGGGATGGCACCGACGCACGAAGCCTGATCTGGGAGAGGGTCATGGATGGACGCCTCGTGCGAACAGCCCAGTGACCTCAGCGGGCGGCGCATCGGACTGGCTCCAGTTCACCTTCAGCGGGCTGACCAACGGCAGTGTCTACACAATCATAGCGCTCGGCCTGACGATCGTTTTCAACGCGTCCGGCGTCGTCAACTTCGCCCAAGGCAGCTATGCCGTGATCGGCGCCCTTATTGCCGTAAGCGTCACCAGCTCTTCGGTCGGCATCCTGTTCGCCCTGCCGACCGGCGTCGCCGCCGCAGCGGTTCTGGGCTATCTAGTTCACAGGGCGACCGTCGCGCCAGTCCCGAAAGCCTCGCACTTCACCTCAATCTCGATCACGCTCGGGGTGTCCATCGTGCTGGACAAGGCCGCCCAATTTATCTGGGGCACGGAGTTCTACACGCTGCCGCCCTTCGTCCGCCTTGGCCCCATCCAGCTGTTCAACGCGACGATCACGTCGCAGGCCGTCATCGTCCTGGCATCGTCCGCGACGCTGATGGCCACACTTTACCTCTACTTCAAGCACACCCGGCATGGCCAAGCCGTACTCGCCTGCTCAGAGAACCGCGAGGCGGCGGGCCTGATCGGCGTCAACGTCGGCAGGGTCAGCCGCCAGGCCTACGTCCTGGGCTGCATGCTCGGCGGCTTCGCCGGCATCATCATCCTGCCCTTGACGACCATGAATACCTCCGCCGGGCTGGCATTGTCCATAAAGGGCTTTGCCGCCTGCGTCCTCGGCGGCTTCGGCAGCGCCCTCGGGGCGGTGCTGGGCGGCCTCACGCTCGGTTTGCTGGAAGCCTATGGCGTAGGGTTCATCTCGTCATCTTACCAGGAACTCATCGCGTTCAGCATGGTAGTCATCATCTTGATCGTACGGCCGGGAGGGATCGTTGGGACTCGAACTCTTCAAGCCTAGGCTCAATGCGCCGGCGGTCCTGCTGGTTATCGTGGTCCTCCTGACGTTCCCGTTCCTGGCCAACCGGGTTTGGCTGAACTTTGCGGTCTTCGCCTGCATCTACGTCGTCCTGACCGTCGGGCTGACCCTGCTGTTCGGATACGCGAACCAACTGTCGTTCGGTCATGCCGGCTTCTTTGGCATCGGCGCCTACGCTTCCGCGCTTTTAAGCCCTTATGTGACCATTTGGGGAGGGTTCTGCGCCGCGCTGCTGGTGTCCGCAGCCGCTGGATATGCGATCGGCCGTCCGATCCTGCGATTGCAAGGTCTCTCGTTCGGCCTCGCGACGCTGGCCTTCGGGCAGATTATGCTCGTATTGTTCGCCGAGGCGGAGATCACGGGCGGGGCCATTGGGCTTTCGGGTATCCCAAGCCCCAGCATCGCCGGCTATGAAATCAACACCGCCAGCCGCTACTACTGGCTCGCGCTCCTCGTTGCAGTGGCCGCAGTGACCTTTTCCTATCGGATCGGGGCTTCCAGGACCGGCCGTGCCCTCAAGGCGATCGGCCGGAACGAAGCGGCCGCGCGCGTCGTGGGCATCGACGTCGAAGGGGCGAAAGCCAGCGTGTTCGGCTACTCCGCCGGCCTGGCCGGGCTGGCGGGAGCACTTTATGCACACTACGTGACGTTCATCAGCGCGGACTCGTTCGGCCCAGGCTTATCGATCCTCGTCGTCCTCATCGTCGCGGTCGGTGGCAAAGACTCATTCCTGGGCGCGGTTCTCGGGTCGGTCCTGCTCACCGTCGTTCCCCAATCGCTCCGGAACTTCCAGCAATACGGGATGGTGCTGTACGGCATCGCGCTGATCATCGTCTTCATGTACCTGCCAAGTGGGTTCGTGGGGCTGCTCCGCTGGCGGCGAGGGAAGCCGGTTTGAGCGCCGTTCTGGAACTGTCGGGAGTGTCGGTGAGCTTCGGCGGCTTGGCCGCCCTTTCAGGTGTGGGCTTCCGCGTACCGGCCGGAAAGGTGACGGCGCTGATCGGTCCGAATGGCGCAGGCAAGACAACCTGCTTCAACGTCATCTCTGGCCTTCAAAGGACCAGGGCGGGGCGCGTCGTCCTCAAAGGCCGGGACCTGTCCCGGGTGCCGGCCCACCGGCGCGAGGGGCTTGGCCGCACCTTCCAAATCGTCCAGCTCTTCGCCGGCATGACGGTCAGGGAAAGCGTGATGGTCGGGCTGCACCGGCGGGGCCGCGGCGCCTTGATCCAAACCGGCCTCGGGTTCGGGAGCGTCCGGCGGAGCGAAGCCGCCATCCGACGGGAAACGGATGCGATCCTCGACCAGGTGGGCCTGACCGCCTTTAGCCGCCGTTCGGTCGAAGACCTCTCGCTCGGGCAGCAACGGAGAGTCGAGCTCGCCAGGGCGATGGGGTCGCACCCGGCCTTGCTGATGCTGGACGAGGCCGCATCGGGCCTCAGCGCAGGCGAGCTTTCAGAACTAGAGGAACATATCCACAACCTCCTCGAGCGCGGCGTTTCCGTCCTGCTGGTCGAGCACAACATGCGCTTCGTCAGCCGGGTCGCGCACCATCTCGTTGTGCTCGAATTCGGCAAGGTGATCTTCGAGGGAGCCGTGGCCGAGGGACTGAAAGCGCCCGTAGTGATCTCCGCCTACCTCGGATTGGGAGCAAGCCTTGCTTGAGTGCCGGGGACTGACCGTTTCGTTCGGCCGGCTGAACGCGGTTGACGATGTCAGCATCGCGCTCCCGCTGCGGCAGATCACGAGCATCATCGGTGCCAATGGTGCCGGGAAGACGACCCTGCTCAGGGCGGTGTCCGGCCTCAAGGCGGCAAGCTCCGGCCGGATCATCTTTGATGACGTTGATATCGCCAATCGCGATCCGTCCGAGATCGTGCGGCTGGGAGTATGCCACGTACCTGCCGGCTTCCAGTTGTTCCGCAACATGACCGTTCAGGAGAATCTTTGGCTGGGCGCCTATGTCCACACCGGGAAAGCTGCCGGACAAGAGGCTGCGAAATCCAAGCTTCGGGACGTGTATGGCCTGTTCCCAATCCTAGAAGAACGCAGGCTGCAGCAGGCCGGGACCTTATCGGGGGGACAGCAGCAGATGGTCGCGATAGGCCGGGCGTTGATGGCGCGGCCGAAGCTGCTGCTCCTGGACGAACCATCGCTCGGATTGGCCCCGCTCATCGTCAAGGACATCTTAGTTGCGCTCGGCAGGTTGAAGGACGAGCAGGAACTTGGGATTGTCCTCGTCGAGCAGAATGCAACCCTCGCGCTAGAGTTCGCGTCGGTGGCATACCTGTTGGAGAACGGCCGCGTCGTCGAGAGCGGCCCTACCGACGTCCTGAGGAAGAGCGGGGCGGTCGCCCAAGCCTACCTCGGCACCTAGCGATGGAAATCGGAAAGACGGCAAGCCATCCGTGGTTGCCTGTCGGCCGCATGTGTACCGTGGCGGTGCGAACGCCAGGCATCGCGATGCTTTTTGTAGAGCTTGGGGCCAGGCAAGTGCAATGCCATGGTCGCCAGTCAGCGTGATCGAGGAACGGAGATGCCGGTGCCGGGACGGTTCGAGACAGATGTTGCTGGCCGGTGGCCATACGCCTGGGACGACAGGCTGAAGGTTTGGGAGCCGGAGTTCCCGCTCGGCGAGTATCGCGCCCGGCTCGACAAGCTGCGGGCCGCAATGGACCGCGAGAAGCTGGCGACCCTCATCGTCTATGGCGGCCCGAACAACGACGCGAACGTCCGGTATTTGACGGGCTGGTGCAGCGCCTTCGGCGACAGCTTTGTGATTGTCCACAGGACGCAAGAGCCGGTCGTCATCACCAACAGCATCTTCCATGGCGAGCCGATGCACTCCGGCATCCAGACATGCTGGGTGCACGACTTCAGGCCGCTCATGGCATTCGGGACCGTGCTCAACCAGCGAAGCATCGTCGAGCACGTCACTGATGCCCAGCAGGAGTTGGGTACGCCCGAGGGCCGCATCGGCTACGCCGGGGGCCGCCGCATCCCGGCCACCCTCGACCGCGAACTGCGGGCGAGCTTGCCACAAGCGGAGCTGACCGAAGCGTCGCCGCTGCTGGCCGGGCTTCGCCGGATCAAGTCGCCGGGCGAGATCGAGGTGCTCCGCGCCCTTGGCGCCGCCACCACGGCCGGGATGGAAGCGGCCTTGGATGCGTCGGTTCCCGGAAGCACGGAAAGCGACCTGTCCGCCGTCGCGCAGCGCGCGATGACAGCCGGGGGCTGCGAGTACATCCCGTTGGGACCGAAGTGCCAGGCCGGGGTCCGAAGCGCGATGAAGAACGTTTTTCCGCTCCCCGGCAAGGTGATCCAGGATGGGGACATCGTTTCCATCGATATCCAGGGGCAGATGAAAGGCTACTGGTCGGACCACCACCGCAGCACTGTTGCGGGCAAGGCGTCGGTGGAACAGGCCCGGCTGCTGGAAGCATGTGCGGAGGCGGAGGAGGCCGGCATCCGTGCGGCCGGCCCGGGCGTGCCCGTGAACGTCGTTCTGGACGCCATGCTCGCGACCGTGCGGAAGTGGGGCTTTGAGGACTGGGACTGGTCCTGCGGCCATGGCTTCGGACTTGAAATGGTGGAGGAGCCTTTCATCGTCCGGGACAACCCCAAGCCGTTGGAAGCGGGACAGACCTTCTTCATCGAGCCCATGATCATACCCACCCACATGGGCTGCAGCTGCTTCGAAGACCCGATCCTCGTCACTGAGAACGGCGCCGAACGCCTCACGTTTTCCCGGGTCCGGACATGGTAGATTGCCTGATCACGGGCGCCATGGTCGCCGACGGCACGGGCGTCCCTCTGATCAAGGCCAACGTGGCGATGGACGCTGGCCGGATCGCTGTGCTGCAACCGGCCGAACGTCCGCCGGCGGATCGCGTGCTGGCGGCTGATGGCATGGTCGTGGCGCCCGGCTTCATAGACATCCATTCGCACAACGACCTCGTCGCCGTGTGCGACGCGCACCTTAACGACAAGGTGTCCCAGGGCGTGACGACGGAGGTGTTCGGCAATTGCGGGTTCTCGCCGTTCCCGGTCACGTCCGAGAACGGTCACCTGCTGGAACAGCTGACGTCCCTCATCCTGCCGGGCAAGATGACCTTCCCGGACGACCGGAAGTGGGGCGGATGGCGGCAGTTCGCCGAAGCGATCAAGGCAGCGGGCTGCCAAGCCAACGTGGTGGGACAGGTCGGCCACATCATGCTGCGCTCGGCTATCATGGGGATGTCGCTCCGGACGCCCACCGACGGCGAGATTGAGGCCATGCAGGCCTTGCTCAGCCGATGCCTGGACGAGGGCGCCTCCGGGCTGTCCTTCGGCCTGATGTATCACCCGAGCAGCTACGCGGAGCCGCGGGAAATACGGGCGCTTTGCAAGGTAGCGGCCGAACACGGCGCCTTGGTCTCGGTCCATCTCCGCGGCTATGACGGCAAGACCCTCATTTCAAGCATGAACGAGCTGATCGAGGCAGCGGAGGCCACCGGCGCGAGCCTGCAGCTTTCGCACCTCGCCCCGACCGGCGCCGACGCGCAGCAACTGACCGAACTCATGCTCGACGCCGTGGACGCGGCCGCCTCACGCGGGTTGGACGTGTCGCTCGACCGCTATCCCTACGAGAAGGGCATGTCGCGATTGGGCCTGATCTTCCCGAAATGGGTCGCCGCGGACAGCACCGACGCCATGCTGGAACGGCTCGCGGACCCGGCCGCCCTGCAGCGCATGATCCCCGAGGTTGACGCCTTCGTGGCCCACATCGGCTATGACCACATCGCGTTCGTCAGGGACTGCGATCCCAGCTTCATTGGCAAGACCGTGGCGCGGGTGGCATCCAAGCTCGGCCTGGCGCCCGCGGCCGCGGCCGCAAAGGTCATGCTGGACTCTGCCGGGCTTGCCGGCATTGTGCTCACCCTTTCGACGATGACCACGCAGGAAAGGGTGATCAAGCACTGCCTGTGCATGGTCGGCTCGGACGGCATTCCCTCGCTGCACGGCACGCATCCGCGGACCTTCGGCACGTTTGCGCGCGTGCTGGGGCCTTTCGTGCGGAAGGGCGTGCTGAGTCTGCCGGAGGCGATACGGAAGATGACCAGCCTGCCGGCTGACCGGCTCGGCCTCAAGGAGCGAGGAAGGGTCGCGGATGGCTACGTCGCCGACTTGGCCGTCTTCAACCCGGCCACGGTGGGAGACACCAGCACCTTCGCCGACCCGTATGCGAAATCTTCCGGCATCGTCGAGGTTTTCGTCGCGGGCCAGCCAGTCTATCGGAACGGGCAGATCCTCGATGTGACCCCAGGTGAAGTGCTGACGTGCAGGGCGCAGCCGCGATGAGCGATGAAAACGCCAGGGTTGCGTCGGGTCCGCCGCGTCACGTCCAGCGGCCCGGGCCAGGCGGTGAGGGCCGCCTCCCGTTCACCAATTCGGACCTGATCGGCGTGCCCGGGGGGGCTTCTCTGCTGACCTCCCCGGCACTGGTGATAGACTTGCCTGCGATGATGCGGAACTTGCGGCGGATGCAGGATCTGTGCACGGAGGCGGGGATGAACTTTCGCCCCCATGCCAAGACGCACAAGTGCGCGGAGATTGCCCGCGAGCAGATCGCCCTCGGCGCGACCGGCGTGTGCTGCGCGACACCGCACGAGGCGGTCGCCTTGGCCAACGTCGGCATCAACCAAATCCTGCTGACGTCGCCGGTCGTGCAGCAGCGGCAAGTTGCGGCCTTGTGCGGGGTCCATGCCCGGGGCGTAGGTCTGACCGTGGTGGTTGACCATCCGAACCAGGTCGAGCTGTGGAACAGCGAGTTGTCGAGGTCCCCGCGACAGCTCCAAGTCCTGGTTGACGTCGATATTGGAATGGCACGGACTGGCGCCGCCTCACCCGCGTCGGTTGTCGAGGTCGCCCGCCGCGTCGCGGCCTGCCCTTGCCTGGGGTATGCGGGCGTCCAAGCCTATTCGGGCATGGTCCAGCACATCGCCGCTTTTACCGACCGGGAGGCGGCGTATTTCGGGCAGCTTGACCAGCTCAAGGCGGTGATCGACGTTCTCGGCGAGGCTGGCATGCGGCCAGGGATCGTAAGCGGCGGTGGCACAGGCTCATTCGCCCTTGACGCCAAACGCGGCCTTCTTACGGAGTCGCAGGCAGGATCGTATGCTTTTATGGACGTGGAGTACAACGAGGTTGAACTGTTTGAGGGCGGGCCGGCGGTGTTCGAAACGTCCTTGTTCCTCAGAACTTCGGTCATCAGCGCGAACGCTGCCAAGCACGTCACGGTTAACGCCGGCTTCAAGTGCCTTGCCACGGATGGCCCGCTGCCAAAGGTCCTCGGAAGCGAGGCATTGAAAGGTTGGACCTACGAGTTCTACGGGGACGAGTTTGGCCGCGTCAGGTTCTCTGACGATGAAAATAGGCCGGCTCTTGGCAGCGCGGTAAACCTTGTCACTTCTCATTGCGACCCGACCGTAAATCTCCATGATGTGTTCCACGTCGTGGACAATGGAACGCTCATTGACATTTGGCTGATTGTGGGCCGGGGGGTTTTGTAATCGTCAGCGGCTTACGAACATCCTGGATGGTGTCTGTGACCTGAAGCGGTTGAAGTGGCTGCTCTGGCACGGTCATGCCCGAGGGAGCATGCAAGCCTGTGGGGGTTTGTTACTGCTGGGGTAAGTTTTGGGCTCATGGGGGAAGGTGAGCTGGTGGCGAAGCTGGTGTGGGGAGTGTCAAAAACCTGGGGCGCTACGCCGCGCGCTGGATTGCTGGGTGGCCGAAGCGCCTGTCCAGCACCGCCGCCCTGACCTGGAGCACACGATGGGCGCCGCGGGGTGACCAGCGCATCTGCTGGCGCTTGTTCATGCGGGCACTCACCAGCTGGTTGACGGTGCCCTCGGCCCGCGAGGTCGAGATCGGCTTGCCGGCCCGATGGCGCTGGCCGTAGTCGATCAGCGCGCCCTTGTTGGTCTCGATGTAGGTCTGCAGCTCCATGCAACGCGCGGCCAGGCGCCTCGCCCCCGCTTCCATTGAGGGGTCGTCCAGGACGCTAGCATCCTTGGCCCAGCCCACGATCCAGCCCAGGGCCTCGCACGCCTTCTCGTGATGCCCGTTCCAGAGCAGATGCCGCAGTCGTTTCACGTTGATCCGAGCTTGGTCGAGCGAGGCGAGGGGCGGCGGCTCGAGGGCACACAGGCCGCCCATGACCTGCTCGACATGCTGCACGCGGATGGAGAGATGAAACCAGTCCAGGATCAGCTCCACCGGGCCGCCCGTAGCCGAGCGCACCAAGGCCGGCAGCGCGGGGTCGCCGTCGCTGATCGCGGTGACCGCGTCGCCCTTCTGCCAGCCCTGGTCGTGCAGCGCCGCACGCAGCAAGGCGTGGGGCTGCTCGACCACGCTGCGCACCAAGGCGAAGCGTCGGGTGGGGTGGCCCTCTCGCTCCACCTTGCCGCAGATCGCCTCGAAGGTGCGGACCTGATGACCGGGCACCGCACGGATGTAGGCGCCGTCGAGCATGACAATGGGCCGATGTTCATCCACTACTCCGGCCTTGTCCGGCGCGTGCCCGACAGCCGTGACCTCCGCTGCTGCTTGCCGGTCGGCCGCCTCGAGTTACAGGGCAACGGCATGGGTGCGGGTGCGCAGGCTCTCGTGGTTCGCCGGCGAGGCCGGCAGCAGAGCTTCCAGAATGCACGCAGCATCCCGGAACGAGGTGCGTGCGCCCAGCTCGGCCTGCACCCGCTCCAGCTCCGGCGTGCAGCGGGCCGTCAGCAGCGCGCAGACCGGCGACACTGTCGCCTCCGCCATGGGCATGGGCTGGCAGCAGCGGCAGACCTTGAACCGCGGCGTTTCCACCTCGACCGTGCCGAACAGGGTCTGCAGCCGGCGCGTGCGCCGGTCCTTGAGCGACTGCAGCGCCCCGCAGGCCGCACAAGCCCGATGGTGGGCTGCATACGCCGCAACCTGGCCGCACAGCATGCTCGCCTGCAGCTTGGCCAACAGCGCCTTGGTCTCGTCGAGCACGAGGCCGACCTCCGCGAGCGTGCTGACCACCCCCGGCCGACTGATAGTCACCAGCTCCGTCGTCGTCACCTCGCCAGCAATTGTCCTCGTCTCCAACCGCACCGTCCACTGCATCACGCCTGCCGCCCTCGTGGTCAGGCATCAGCCAGGCTGGTCAACCTGAGACCGGCAAGCCGGCTGCCCCAGGTTTTTGACACTCCCCACACGATCATCGTCCACCGCGCCCACCGTCTGGAACTGAAAGGCGCCAGCATGCGCAAGAAGCAGGCTGTCAGCCCCGCGAGCCTGACGGACGCTGCAATCGGGTGAGACATCCAACCCCGTCAGCGACACCGCCCCGACGTCCTATACCACGGCCGGCACCGCCCCGCTCAGGCGAGGTTCGGCGCGTGTTCAGGATCAGCGGACCAGGTGTTCACGATGGACCGGATTGGACGTTCAAGATCACCGGAATACGCGGCGCTCAGCCGGTGCTGGCTGGCGTCGAGTGCTGCAAGCATGGCAAAACCTGAGTTGCGAATGTGGTTGCGCATCGTTCGCTCGGCCTGCGCGCCGTCGCTTTCCAGAATAGCTTCTGCTATGAGCTGGTGTTCCGCGGCGGAAGTGCGCGCATAAATGGGATCCATCAGGTAGTGGTAGCGTAGGCGATAGATCGGCAAGGTGAGCTGGCGCGCTTGTTCGCGCACCCGCTCGTTGCCGGCCATCTCGTAAATTAACTCGTGAAAGTTCTGGTTGTGCTCAATGTATCCCTGGCCGTCCTTGGCCAAGACGTGCATGTCACTGATAGCTGCCTGAAACCGCACCCGACTACCTTGGCCTGCACTGCGCTCCGCGGCCAGACGGGCGGACAAACCCTCCAACACCTCGCGCACCTCGAAAATCTCTCGGACATCGCGGCTGCTGTAATGACGCACGGATGCACCACGATGGGGCACTATCTCAACCAATCCCTCTCCCGTAAGGCGACGGATAGCCTCACGCACTGGCCCATTGCTGACGCCCAACATCTTCGTGATTTCAGCCACGACGAGCCTTTGCCCTGGCGCTAGCCGGCCATCGCGAATGGCCTCGCGTAGGGCGTTGATCGAGTAACCGACAACAGTTTGAGATGAAGTGTCGTGGGCTTCCTTGGAAAGTTCTAGATCCTGATTATGACCATCGATGCAAGGGCCTGCTTGATTACCACGCATGGAGTGTCACTCCGCTTTCTGAGGTGGTCCGGTCCGTTTGGAAAGGTCTGCGGCCTGGGTAGGCTTAAGGTCTAGGGACGCAATCTTGGGGATGGCCACGGGGCGGCTTAGGATTGCCTCGGTTTCGATACTGCTGGCGAAGTCGTCAGGCGGTGGCTGGGGTAGCCATAAGGCGGGTGAACGCGGACTTGCGAGTTCGTTCGCGTGGGGTGCCTGCGAGCAAATTGCTGATACGGCCGATGTTGATGGCAGCCGCCGTGACCACATGCTGCAGGAGGGTTTTGGCCAGGCCGACATAGCGCGACCGGCGCAAGTGCATGGTGCGGGTGCCCTGTGACAGCGTGCCCTCGATGCCGGCGCGGCGGCGGTATTCGTCAGCGAACGGCCGTTCAGCCTCGCGCGCCTGGGCGGCTTCCAGCGCAGCATGCTCCTCGCGCCGCCGCGGCGTGAGCAGTCGGCGCGGGGCGCGGGTGCAGCGCGGCTTGAGCGCGCATGCTTTGCAGTCGGTCGTTGAAAAGCGGACACGCATCACCGTCCGTCCCTGGTTGGCATCGGCAGTCCAGCTCTGGCTGGTGTGGCCGGCCGGGCAGGTCGCGAGCTGCTTGTCCCAATCAAGCGCGAAGTCCTGCACAGTGAAGGCGCCTTCAGTCCGGCCTTGCCACTGGTTGTCCTTGGGCGTCGGCCCGATCAACCCGACGCCGTGGTCGCGCGTGCTGGCCACCAGGTGGTTCGCATCCACGTAGCCGGCGTCCACCAAGTGCTTGCCTGGCAGCAGGCCTTTGCCGGCGAGCGACGCATGGGTCGGCTGGAGCGCGTCGCGGTCCACCACCGGCGCAGGTGTCGTCTCGACATGGGTGATCAGGTGCGGCTGCTCCTCATCGCATGTTTCCGTCAGGTGAACCTTGTAACCAATCCAGGTGGTGCTGCGCTTCTTGGCGTAGTGCACGTCCGGGTCGTAGGGTGAGGCAAGCATCAGCAACGAGGGAGGAAACTCCTCGGCAGCCTTACGCCAGCGCACCACGGATTTGCTGGCCGTGGTGCCGTCCTCTCCAGAAGTGGCCTCGGCCGGCACAAGGCAGAAGTTCTGCACCCAGACCCGGCACAGCAGCATGACCGCGAGCACCTCGCGCAGCCATGCCGGCGCGTCCGGCGCCGCGATGGCCACGAGCAACCCATGGCCATCGCGTCCGACCCCCTCGGCGCAAGCCCGCCGCACAGCATCGCCAAGCGGGGTGTGGTAGTCGCCCACCGGCTTGCCGTAGCGCTCCGTCCAGGCTGGGTCCGCGTGCAGGCGCAGCCAATCGGGGACAGCGACGACCAGGGCGTTCAGTGCGGCCCGCATTGTCTCGATGGCGCATTCCAGCCGGTTGAGGGAGCGGACAGCCCCGAGCACATGCGTGCTGTCCGTGCGTTGACGCTCGCGGGGCACTAGCAGCTTCCGCTCGCGGCACAGCGCCAGCGGCGTGTCGAACAGCAGCGCCTCCGCCCCGCCCTCGACCAGCCGGTCGCGGAACTTGCTCAGCACCGACGCATCGAAGCCAGGGTCGGCCAGCTCCAGCCCGAGCAAATACTTCCAGTTGATCCGGTCCCGGGCAGCGTCCGCTGCCCGCCGGTCCGACAGGTTCTCGGCGAACTGCAACAGCGTCACCAGCGCAAGCCGCCAAGGTGCTTGGACTGACTGCCCAAGCTGGGGGAACAGCGCAGCGTACTGCTGATCGGCGGACAGCGGGCCAAGGGTGTCGCGCAACCGCATATACGGGTTGCCCCGCGGAAACGCCGCGTGGGCAACCATGGCCGTGGACGCGGGAACAGCACTGGCAACAGAGGGACGGAGCGACATCACAGGCCTCCGGAACAGCGGCGCTCACGCGCCGGACAGGGAAGGCCCACCCTCCTGCCAAACCTGGGCGGACTTCGCCAGCAGTATCCAGAGCGGGTCAACTTCACGCCAGCAGGTCGGACAAGCGCAGGGTGGTGGGCCGCTGCACGAGACCCTCGATAGATAGGCGCCACACAGCGGGATCAACCTCCGCCAGCCCCATGTGGGCCACGAGGAATAAGTCCCGGTCCGCCGTCACCCGCTCCGTCAGGCTGTGAACGCCCAGGTCCGGCCTCCGCAGCAGGAAGCCCTCATGCGTCATGCGGACGCCCGGGACAGGCACCGTCAGCCCTCGCCCGGTAGCCCCAGCGGGGCCGGGCGGGGCTGCTCCTGTTCAAGATCCGCGCGCTTCGGCGCCCCTGCCACATCACGGAACCGCACCGGCGCGTGTCGGGTCCGACGGACAGACAGGTCGAACACGTCGAAGCGGTTGTAGCCGGCAACGACATCGTGGAACCGCTTCGGCTCGACGCAGTGGGCCAGGTCCAGCTCGGCGTAGGCAATGCCCTCCTCGGTCCGCTCCTCGCCGATGGGCGCCCCGGTCGGGTCCACAAAGAAGCTGGCACCGGCCGGCGTCCCCTCCAGCACTTCCGCCGCCGCCGTGTCCCCGTCCGCAATGGCGTCCCGCGCCGCCCGGTCCAGGCAACCCGCGACGACGACGCCGAAGCACTTGGCCTCAAAGCAGTGGGCGGCGGCGCGGATACGATTGGCGGCACGGTTGTTGTAATTGCGCCCCACGGTCGGCGGGCGCGTCGGCCAGGCTGGCGGGTAGCTGCTGACGTGGACCTGCTCGCCCTGCGCCATCAGGGCGTAGCGGGCGAGGGGGTTGGTGTTCTCGCCGCAGATCAAGGCGCCAATGCGGCCCAGCCGGGTATCAACGACGCGCAGGCCGTCGCCGTCACCGGGGTCCCAGGCCAGCTTCTCGAAGAAGGTCGGCACCAGCTTGCGGTGATGCACCAGCACGGCACCGTCGTCGCCGATGATAATGTTGCTGTTCCACAGGCCGCCGACGCTGGCCGGGTTACGCTCGCTGAAGCCGAGCGACACGATCACGCCGGCCCGTGCGGCGGCCTGGCGGATGCGCGTGACCTCCGGTCCGTCGGCGGACACGGAGGCAGCGGCGAAGCGGGCGAAGTGTTCGTGCGTGCGGATCGGGGCGTGCAGCGCGGCCCACAGCGGAAAGCCTGGCAGGAAACTTTCGGGGAAGGCGACCAGTGCGGCACCGTGTCGGGCAGCCTCCTCGATCAGCGCCACCACCTTTTCTGCCGTGGCAACTGGGTCAAGGTAGATGGGAGCCGCATGGGCCGCGGCGGCCTTGAAGGTAGGCAGGTTGTGCATCGGCGGCTCCTTTCCTGGTAGCCTACCGGCGACATGCAGCGTTGGCGAATTGGAATTTGCACAGGGCCCCGTGCAGGACTACGCCGCCGCCTGGAGCAAGGACTCAAACCCCTGGGCACGTCATTGGAGAAACTCGATTGGGACGACCTGCGGGTGTTCCTGGAAGCCGCCAAGAGCCGCAGCGTGACGCGAGCGGCGCGCGGGTTGGGGCTGGACCACTCCACCGTGTCCCGCCGGCTGTCCCGGCTGGAGTTCGCGGTGGGCGCCGCGCTGTTCGGGCGCAGCCGGAACGACCTGGCCCTGACCGAGACGGACGCCGAGAGTGTCAAAAACCTGGGGCAGCCTACTTGCCCGCCTTGAGCTGATCAGCCTGGCTGATGCCTGACAAGAGCAGCAATTTGCCCCAGGTTTTTGACACTCCCGCCGGGAAGCTGCTGCCGAGCGATATCAGGTCAGCTACTCCTCGGCGGCGCGGTGGGTTGCCCGAGCTGCAAGCGCAGGCAGCCCGGCGGCCCTGCCAATGGGCGGCAAGAAGCCGTTCGCGCTGGCCGGGGAAGCCGAGTGGGTCCGTGCGCGCGTGGCGGAGCGGCCAGACATTACCGGGCGCGAGCTGCTGGCCGAACTGCGCGCGCGCAAGGTGGAGGTCAGCTACTACGGGGTGTGGCACTTCCTCGACCACGAGGGCCTCAGCTTCAAAAAAAAGCTTGCGCGCCAGTGAGCAGGACCGCCCTGACGTCGTGCGGCGCCGCGTGCAATGGCAGCGGCTGCAGGGCAGCGTCGAAGCCAAGCGCCTGGTCTTCATTGATGAAACCTGGATCAAGACGAACATGACCCGCCTGCACGGCCACTGCGCCAAGGGACAGCGCCTGGTCGCCAAGGTGCCGCACGGGCACTGGAAAACCATGACGTTCGTCGCCGGCCTGCGCTGCGGCGGGATCGTCGCCCCATGCATGTTCGACGGCCCGGTCAACGCCGTCTGCTTCCTGGCGTGGGTGGTGCAATCCCTCGTGCCGACCCTGCAAGCAGGCGACATCGTGGTCATGGACAACCTCAGCAGCCACAAGCACTCCGCCGTGCGGTCCGCACTTCGGGCAGCCGGCGCCAAGCTGTTCTTTCTGCCGCCCTACAGCCCCGACCTCAACCCGATCGAGCAGGCGTTCTCCCAACTCAAAACGCTGCTGCGTAAGGAAAACGCCAGAACACAGGAACAAACCACAGACTGCATCGGCAAGCTGCTCAAGCAGGTCACCCCTACAGCGTCCGCCAACTACCTGCACCTCGGGCACGGTGAGTGGCAGCAGGTCCGCTTTGAGGTTTGCCGGGTCCGCAC
>CAXTGN010000033.1:6169-18966 GCA_964243455.1 uncultured Acidobacteriaceae bacterium | reverse complement strand
ACACTTCGATCACTAGGGACAAACAGGGGTACCTGGTCACCGGTTCTGATCTCTCGATCGGAGGACGATGGCCCGATACCTGGCCCCTCAGTCGAGGGCCTTACATGCTTGAAACGAGCGTACCAGGCTCCTTCGCGGTCGGAGATGTACGGCACGGCTCCGTCAAGCGAGTTGCGTCTGCAGTTGGGGAAGGGGCGATGGCGATCCAGTTTGTGCATCGACATCTTCAGCGTTCCTGACAGCATCTGGGCACCTGAGTACTCCTGTCCAGCCAAGGCACAATACTTGGCAATGAGCTTGAACATTCTGCCCGCTTTGCGGCAGGAACTTCGGCATCATTCCTTTCAGTGGCAGTCGTTGACTTGAGCGGCTCGCCGCAAGGAGCGGATGTAACGATTTCCGCTCTGACAAATCGGTTACGCGTCGCGGGCGAGAAGCTCCAGGACCGACCGGGCCACGCGCGCGCCGTGAGGATCTAGGAACGGATTCAGAGGAAGAAATATTGCGGTGTTTTCGCGGCGGCAAAGGATGTTGCTCGCCACTATTCGGCGCATGGTGGTGATCGCTGATGAGACGGTCCCGCAATCCAGGCCAATCCAGCCGCAGTAGCTGTGTTCCGTCGTTCGAAGACCCGTCGTAGCTTCGAGTGCGTAGCGAATCTTTTCCCGTACATCGCGATCTTGCACCTGGATACTCCGGTCGGGCTGCAACAGCGGAGCCTCACTGTCGAGCCGCGAGAATAGGTTTGCGATGCCGAGCTTCTGTAGACGTATCAGGTGCCCACTCCAGTAATGTGTGGTCTTCGCCACTACGGTGATGACGTTCTTGACTTCTTTTTCCACGCGGAAAGCAGGGCCCGCGGGAAGCAGAATCGCGTCTTCCTCAAGGCCCACAGAAATGTTCTCCATCGTTATGGCTCGTAATAACCATTGCGCCATGGTCTGGTTGGTGCATCGAACGCGCATCCAGCCCGGCGATAAGGACGGCGTTGCCTCCAACCGAGCGGCGAGACCGACGCCGCGGGCAATCTGTGCAGATCGCTTCCGGCATCGCGGGCTCCAGCAATTTGCCCTTGTGTGGTGGACCGCCAGCCATGGCGAGGTCACAGAAAGATCCCCACATGCGGTCCCATGCGACATTGCCGTCAACATCGAACGCTAGCGGTGCCGAACCCATCGACACTGGTTCAACCTCGTCTGTACGATCACGATAGATACTGGGAAGCAATGTTCGCAGGTTCTCTTCGGCCGTTTGGATCGTGACCGTCGTGGGCTTTGGGCTAGTTTCGAGTGTGCTCATTCCAACCAAACACTTTCTTCAAGATCAGAGGTGATGAGATCATTCTCGAACCGACGAACAATTCCGCCCACCTGCCTACGCAAGGTATTGTAGGAAGATGGAATTCACGCCTGGATCTCCAAGTCATCCAACCGCTGCCATTTGTAGAAGAGGATAGATAAGAACCAACTCAGGACGAAGAACCCAATAATCAAATACCCGAGCGTTCCAAAATTGCTGTTCAGCTTCCGCACAGTGTCCCAAAAGATTCCGTCTAAGCGGAACTGGCCGGCAAATAGACCCAAAGCCTCGACGCCGCCAACAACCATTGCAACGACTATTGATGTAAGCGTGACTGTAAGGTTGTAGTAGAGCTTCCGCACAGGTTTTATGAAGGCCCATCCATAAGCTCCAAGCATTAGGATATTGTCGGTTGTATCAACAAGCGACATTCCTGCAGCGAAGAGGGCTGGAAACACCAGCGTGGATGCAAAGGGCAGACCCTTTGAGGCTTCTGACGCTGAGATGCTCAAGAGGCCGATCTCCGTAGCTGTATCGAATCCCATTCCGAATAGGAACCCCAACGGATACATATGCCAGCTTTGCTGGATGATTGCAAACATCGGGCGGAACAATCTTGCCAGGAAGCCCCGATCTGCTAGCAGAAGATCTAGGTCTTCTTCGACGTACGGCGCTCCATTTCGGACCCGCGCAAACACTCGATACACCGAGCGCAAAACCACGATATTTGCAATGGCGATGCTAAACAAGAAGACCGTCGATATTAGTGTGCCGATGAAACCGCCCATGCTGCGAACGGCTTCCAGTCGATGCTGAAGTACAGAAGCGGCCGACGAAATTAGGGCCGCTCCGACAAACACCACTGTTGAATGCCCAAGCGAGAACATGAATCCGACCGCTACTGGCTTCTTGCCTTCTTGCATTAGCTTTCGAGTCACGTTGTCGATGGCTGCGATGTGATCCGCATCGACCGCATGTCGTAGTCCAAAGCTATACGCTAGGAATGCCGTGCCGAACAGTACTGGATAGTGACGAAACACCAAAAATGCCCAAAGCCATGTCCCCACATTGAAGACCAGCAGAACACCATAAAGACCCAGTATCTTCGACTTCACACAGCTAGACGCACCATCGATCAATTCCTGCATCTCACCTCCGGCAGTGAATTGGCAGCCCAAAAGAATCTCTGACTGGGCTCGGCTTCAGCCCAGTCGATCTGGCCTACACTGCGACGGGAACATACGGGAACGTCTTTCGCGGCTTCGACGTTACTGATTCCTTGCCGATCCCAAGCTGGATTGGGGTGTTCGCTGCAGTAGAGAACATCACGTCAGGAGCATTGTCCGTTAGGGACCGCCCGTTCCACTCAATAAAGCCGAATGACGCTTGGGTCCCGATAGTGTAAGGAAGCATGTTGGGAAACATCCGATGCGCGATTCTGTCGGCGTAAGCATTGGGGTCTTCAGCCGTACCATATGCCGCAACCACCGCTCCGATGGATTTTGTGACATGTGCTCCGAGGGTCGGGAAATCTTCGGAAGGATGTCCGGCGTTGAGCCGGTTGCCAAAATCTTCGTCGTACTGAGTGAACAGCGGAGGCATCATAGGGAGCCCTATGCGATTGATCGATCTCCACCCGCCTGCATCTGTTGCGAGCGTGGCCACTGCCCACACACCGATCTTCTTGTTGGTATGATCACCGTGAAGCAATTCGGCATCGGGCACTTCCAACACAATGGCGTGCACGGTATGGCCAGCAAACAGATTGTGCGCTTTGCTCGGATCCCAGCCGGCGAGGTTCACCTTGGTTCCATCTTCGAATGCATGGCCTACGGCGTGGAGTACATCCGGCTCGATCCAGAAGGGATCGCCGGCGCGCCCGGCCCAGGCGCGTAAGCCTGAAGGTACAGTAATTGTTTCATCGGTTTGTCCTTGTGCGACGACCGTGCCGGTCGCGTGTGGATTGGCGGCTTCCTTGCCGATAATGTGGCGAATTGTGTACTTCTGTTTACCTTCCGCATCGCGATCTTCGAACGTCAGGCGATAGGTGAGCTCTTCGACGGCGTCGCCGTTCAGATCTACCTTGAACTCGTACATACCTTCTGGATGAAAGCCGGGAATTGGGGGCTTACCGATGGAGTGGCAGACGTTCAGCACGAACGCAGTTCCAGTTTCTCCGCGGAACACGTAGAGGTCTGTGATGTCGAGGCGGAGGTCCTGCAGAGCGATTGGCGAGTCGAGATGGTGAGACATGCATTCTCCCTTTGGGGCAGCGGAATGTGATTGAGAATTGGTCTGGATCGCCAGAGCCGAAGCGACCTTTGGAAGACTGATACCTGCGGCAACGACCGCACCGCGGAAAAGGATCTCCCGGCGAGACATATCCCTGCTCTCGCTAGAACTGTATTCAGAAGCATTGTATCTGTCGTTAGTTCGCATTGTGGTATAGCTACCTCGGCTTGGCGGAAATCCGTTTCTGCGGTCGCAAACATTCCTTAGCTGAGTATTAGCGTCATGAATCTTCTTCGTAAGACCAGAACGGGTAGAGTTCAGACCACCCATTCGGGTAACAAGGACGTTTGCACTCGCGCGTAAACAGATCCGACTCCTTCCCACGCGGCAACGGGGCACCATAATGTGCGCTTATGGGTGGATCAGCAAGGCACGATCACGACCAGGGCCGACACAGGAAAACTGAGATCGCGGATTTGACTCGAATGTACGGTGCAAGTACCACCCCATCGGGTAGACCACTGACAGAGCGATCGATCCATACTGTTCAGGTTAGGTGCGGCCGTCGAGGTCTTACATGAGAACGACGATTATCCTGCGCGAGACCACCGGAGCACTATGCGTTGTGATCGCAGGAATGCTCTGTGCGGTCTCCTTGCTCATCTTGCCTAGTACATGTGGACTTCTTCTGGCGTTCATCCTTGTCATCGTTCGTTCCGCGTTCCTTGATAAGCGTCTCCTATCGGACGAGCGTGGTCTCCATCATCAAGTAAGTGCGGCACCGGTCTTTAGGTCTAGCGGAAACCCAAGTAGAGCAACACAAAGACAGCCGTCCAGCTTGCATCTTCCACTGATCGACGCCTTGCGTTGGTGGCATGCCAAAGGTTTTCAATTGATACACAAAAAACGCAGCGCAGATCTTACAGCAAACTGAAAGGGGGCACATGATGAAGAAGCTCACAAACGCACTCGGCGCACCAGTCGTGGACACTGAAAACATCTTGACAGCAGGGGCGCGGGGGCCAGCGCTCCTCCAGGATGTTTGGCTTATTGAGAAGCTACAACACTTTGACCGGGAGGTCATTCCGGAGCGTCGCATGCATGCGAAAGGCGCTGGTGATTAAGGATCCTTTACTGTGATTCGTGACATTAATGAGTTCTCCAGGGCATCGGTGTTTCGGCGATCGGAAAAACGACTCCACTCTTTGCCCGCTTTTCGTCCGTAGCGGGCGAACGAGGGGCTGCGGATGCAGAGCGCGACGTCCGCGGCTTCGCGCTCAAGTTTTACACCGAGGAAGGAAATTGGGATATGGTCGGCATCCATACCCCGTCTTCTTCCTTCGCGACCCACTGAAGTTTCCCGATCTCAATCACGCGGTCAAACGCGATCCGCGGACTGGGATGAGGAGTGCCGATAACAACTGGGATTTCTGGACGCTACTGCCGGAAGCGCTCCACGAGGTAACGATGATTATGGGAGACCGGGGCATCCCCAAGTCATTTAGACACATGGACGGTTTCAGCAGCCACACTTACAGTCTTGTAAGTGCGGAAAGGAAGCGCTTTTGGGTGAAGTTCACCTTCAAGACAATGCAAAAAATCGAGTACCTGACCGACGCAGACGCTCAAGCAGCTATCGGTCGTGACCGCGAGAGTCACATGCGGGATGTGTTTGAAAGCATTGAGCACGGGGACTATCCTCGATGGAAGCTTTTCGTTCAGGTCATGAAGGAGGACGAGGCCAACGATTACCACATTCATCCCTTCGACATGAAAAAGGGCTGGCCGCACAGGGATTACCCGCTTTTTGGAAGTAGGGATATTGGAGCTGAATCGCAACCCAGAGAACTACTTCGCAGAGGTAGAACAAGCAGGATTCTCGCCTGCCAACGTTGTTCCTGGTATCGGGTTCTCTCCAGATAAGATGTTGCAGGGGCGCCTCTTCTCATATGGAGATGCTCAGTTGCACCGGTTGGGCGTGAACTCGAACCAGATCCCCGTGAATGCGCCGAAGTGCCCCTTCCATAGCTATCATCGGGATGAAAAATGCGAGTTGACGGAAACTTCGGACGCGCGACGAGCTACGAGCCAGATAGCCGCGGAGAGTGGCAGAATCAGTCTGATTTCGCCGAGTCCCCTCTTGCCATCACAGGGGCAGCGGATCACTGGAACTTCAGAGAGGATGATTCAGATTAACTTCGGCCAGCCAGGTGCGCTCTTCAGATTGATGGGGGAAGCGGAACGCCAGCGCCTATTTGATAACATAGCTCGATCGATAGCCGCAGCTTCTGAGGAAGTCCGTGACCGCCATATCTCAAACTGCAGGCAGGCAGATCTCGCGTACGGGGATGGTGTAGCACTTGCCCTTGCGAACCTGCTTATATAGATGTTCCGCCCAGTGAACCATTTCTTTTCGATGGGAAGCGTGTCCTACTAAGGCTGCAGTATGCGAGCGAACCAAGTCGACATGTTCTCAATGCGCCAGCGGCGCAGGGTGCAAAGTCTCGAATCTAAATCAAAAGAGTAATGAACCATAATTCGCCGCGCACCAAAAGAAATCTAGCTTTCGGCGGGCGGAGGGGATTGTGATTGTGTGGACATCGTTTCTCCTTGCTTTCACCGCCTTGCTGCCACTCATCAACCCGTTAGGATCGACGTTCGTCTTCTTAGGACTCATGGGAGACGTGCCCGCAGGAGTTTATCGTCGGATAGCCACCAAGGTGGCTCTCGATAACATTATCGTCCTGGGTACCTTCGAAGTCTTGGGTTCTGCCATCCTCCGCTTCTTTGGGATCTCGCTCCCGATTGTGCAGGTGGGTTGCGGAATCGTTATCGCTAGCATCGGTTGGTCGATGCTTAACGAGAGGAGCGCGCACGCGAGTACTACAACGAGAACTGAAGAGGCGGCTGCATGCATGGACGGGCACTGCAGCTTTGGAGGATAAAGCGTTCTACCCTTTCACATTCCCGGTCACGTCAGGACCTGGCACGCTTGTGGTGACGCTCACTCTGAGTAGTCACGCGACGGGGACTGGCCTGAGTGCGATGATGCTGGGCGATTGTGGTCTGTTCATCGCTAAGATTGTTCCTAGTGCATTCGTTTTCGTCTGTTATGCTTTGCGCAAAGGCTCACGAAGGCCATCCCTGCGTCCACCGTTCACGGCGTGATCCGCGTCATGGCTTTCATGGTCTTGTGCATTGGTGTACAGATCGCATGGAGAGGCCTTTCGGTGTTGTTGGTAGAAGTTCTGACCCGATCTTAACCTTTACGGCCGCATTACCGCTTTCACTAACCTCTACCGAGTACACAGAAATCTACCCTTTCGGGTGGTGTACTCGGATCAGGCGCGTGGCACACTCGCAGACTGTATAGGATGCTAGCGGAAGTATCAATCTGAGTTTGGGTTTCCAGGATGCCCCGCGAGAGGATGGCAACACAGAACCGTGTCGAACCTCGCATTCCTCTGTCCTCAAGGTCAATACCATGGAAATGTCTTTGCCAGTCACAACGGAGTCTGTCCATGAAGTCCAATAGCAACTTGATTGGCGAGGCAATCGACCGGGTCGAAGGCAAGGACAAAGTAACGGGTCGAGCCCGGTACTGCGCAGATCATGCTTTTAGCGAACTGGTTTACGCCATGATTGTCCAGTCAGAAAGTGCACATGGGACTGTCTCTTCGTGTTCAGTTGAAAGAAGTACGACCAGCGTCCTAGCTGCTCCTGGTGTATTGCACGTGTTGAGCCCACTCAACTGACCTACGATCCAAGTACTCCCTCGCGACCTTACCTTCGACCTTCCGCTCGAGCGGCGGCCTCCTCTAAGTGACCTGACGGTGCAACAGGTTGGACAACATATGGCCGTGGTGATTGCCGATACGCCCGAGGACGCCACTCACGCGGCATCGCTGTTTGATCTTGAGTACGTGGAAATGTCACCAACTTTGCATGCTGAAGATGCGATGGTGTCGGATCTAGCCGCAAATGAGCCGGACGCCGGATCCGTCACGGCAGCTATCTACCCGAACATTTTGTAAAACTTCCAGAGGAAAAGCTGCAGGATGCGCGTGGAACGCGCGATGAGCCTAGTGGCATCTCCATCAACGCAACTTACAAAACGCCTGTCGAAACGCACTATCCTATCGAACTCTCGTCAACGATCGCCTTCTGGGAAGGTGACTTCCTCACGCTTTACGACAGCACTCGATGGATCACAGGAGAGAGGAGAGCCCTAGCCGCTTACCTGGGAATGTCCGAGGAGAAGATTAGAATTTTGTCTCCTTTGGTGGGTGGGGCATTCGGTTCGAAGAGCTTCCTATGGATGCACGTGGTTCTCATGGCCGTCGCGGCCCGACAGATTGATAGACGCGTCAAGCTTGTCCTGACAAGAAATCAGATGTTCTCTTCCACAAGACACAGACCCAGGACCCAACAGGACATCACACTGGTTTGCGACGAAGATGGGAGAATCCAGAGCACAACTCATCACACGCTAACCGAGACGTCAACGGTTGGACATTTTTGTGAACCGGCAGGGCTATCCTCGCGCTTTCTCTATCACTCCCCGCGCATGGTCATCTCGCATCGCGTATCTCGCCTGAACCTTCCAACGCCGTGTTTTATGCGTGGACCGGGCGAGGCCCCGGGTCTGTTTGCTCTTGAGGTTGCCGTGATGAGCTTGCGTATCTTGCAGACCTGGATCCTATGGAGTTGCGAAGCCGCAATGACGTCAAATACGACCAAGCAAGCGGAAAACCATGGTCCAGCAAACATCTGGCAGAGTGCCATGAGCACGCGGCCTCTCGCTTTGGTTGGGAAAGGCGAACGAAAGTACCTCGCTCCATGATTAGGGATGGTAGGCAGGTGGGCTGGGGCATGGCTACGGCAACGTATCCAGGGCGACGTATGGGGGCGAGTTGCCGTGTGAGGACGGACGCGAATGAAATGGTCACTTTCACCTCTGCCACCCATGAAGTTGGCAATGGCGTAGGAACCGTCATGTCTCAGGTCGCCGCGGAGGTCGCGGAACTTTCAATCGACGATGTCACTTTTAGTTCGGGCGACTCCTTCTATCCAGACGCACCGTACAGCGGGGCTTCGCAAACGACGGCGACCGTGGGCTCCGCCGTGTACAAAGCGGTCGTATCCTCAAGCTCGTTTCGGAGTCTCCGTTTACGTCCTTCCACATGGCGATTCTCGATGAATTGGAACTGAGGCAGGATCCATTCGTCGGCAGTTTGCTTCACTCTCGTACATGCCCTATCGCGACTACCTCAAGTCAACATGGTCAGAATCAACCAAATCTGCGCTGAACTTTGAAGTCGATAGCGATGGTGGAGATCAGGAGTAGCATGCTTTCCAGTCATTTGGGGCACACTTTTGCGAAGTAGAAGTCGATGAGGAGATAGGGCGCGTGACGGTTACCCACTGGACCGGAACCTTCGACTGCGGCACTATCCTAAATCTTAAACTAGAAAAAACCAGATCATGGGTGGGGTGACGTTCGGTCTCGGGATGGCGTTGCTCGAAGAAGTTCCCCTATGATCCGAAGACAGCACACATAATCGGCGAACACTACCTTCCGACGCATGCCGATCGGCCAGACTTTGACGTCACGTTCGTTGAATTCCCGGACAAACTTCTCAATCCAATCGGGGCAAGGGGTATTGGTGAGATCGGCATCTGCGGTGTACCCGCGGCTATCGCCAATGCCGTTTTTCATGCGACAGGTAAGCGTCTGCGGCAACTTCCGATCAGGATCGAACACTTGATGAAGCCATTCGGTTCTGCCGCAACCGCCGCAGGAGAAAAACGATGGTTCGCATCGAGCGGATTGAAACACCGATGTCCAGGACTGTTGCGATTCCACAATGTGCTCATTTGAGGCTTGTCATAAACGGGGAAGTTCACGGTCTAACGATCGATACACGGACTACACTCTTGGATCTTCTGCGCGAGCGGCTTGATCTAACCGGAACCAAGAAGGGTTGCGATCATGGGCTCTGCGGCGCGTGCACCGTTGCAGTCGACGGGGAACGCGTCTTGAGTTGTTTGACCTTGGCCGCTTCGGTAAGTGATTCAGAAGTTCTGACCGTCGAGGGACTCGAGAAAGAGGGCGTTCTAGCCGAACTGCAACGCTCGTTCTTGGAGCATGACGCGTTTCAATGCGGCTACTGCACCCCTGGTCAGATATCTTCGGCGCACGCAATGCTGCATGAACATGAGCGGGGAGATCTCAGTATGGTGATCGTCATCAACGCAGACGATTATAGGCAGGTCGTTCGAAGCTCTGCTACTTGGGATTAGACAGGACATGTGGATCTCCCTGTCTGAAGCTAAATGCGGATCTCTGAAATAGAGATCCCCCTCTGGGTCAATTCATTACCCCACGCTCGGATATGAAGGCGCAAGCAACTCGGATCTGCCGAGATCGTGGGAGGCAATTGGCTGTCCTGCCGCGTCGCCGCTCTAGGTTTGCGATCCAGTCATGGAGCAAACCGTTAAAAGTTGGGTCCGGTTGATCAGGGGTACAGATTATCCCGTCACATACTGAAGAGCCGCTGCGACAGAATCGGTCGCCTTTTTTCGCACCGAAAACCTGAGTTAACCAAGGTGAATCGGCCGCTGCCACTCAAGAATGACGTCCGACGACAGCTTCCGGCTGATCAGGACCTTTCTGCGGTCTGCAGGATTCGACGTTGTCGCACTTAGACCGTCTCGACTCATAACGAAAATGAGCAGCCAAAGGTGAACTGCGGATTGCGTTTCGGATCAACTGAGTACGTGTTATCCACCGTTTGCTTTGAGCCACATCTCTTCATGTTGAATCTGGGTATCCAATGCCTCAACTTGCGATTTGAGCCTTGTTGCACGTATTGCATCAGTGAACCCATGGTGCTCTTCGCCTTCGAGCACAAGCTCGTCGCGCTCAAGTTTGGCTAGTTCCTTCACGTCATCCCGAAGGTTCTCCCGCAATCGATCTATCGAGATGTCACGATCATTCACCTGATGCCCTCCCTTATTATGTGCATGATGCTCCTTTCTGAAAGCCGGAAAGTCGAAGCGAGCCGCAATTAGCGCTTCAAGCGGATGGTTCGCCTGAGAATGTAGCCGTCCCACTTGAGAACACCGCGAAGATTGAGTACGGCCATGACTAACAAGCATCCACTGATGCTTCCCACTAGTCCGGCAACGAGAATCGCCATGATGACAAACGCGGTGCTGGAGTGATTGACGAAAAACCGCATAGCCGACGAAGCACCCGTGACGGCGCCCAACGCTGTTCCTCCGCCGCAATACATTATGAGCAACATATCGGCGAGATGATCGACCATCGTATCGCTATAGACATGGCCTGTGACGGCTGAAACATACTGGATGAACAATGGCTCGTGAGGCGCTCGGGCACCGGTGCTCTTCGGATCTTCCGGACTCGTGTTTGCCATCTGCCCTCCGTGGTGTGTTAAGCGTGGCGTTGAAGCTTCGACAAGCTCTTGTTACATTCTGTGCAGATATGTCCTTCCCTGTAATCCCAGATAGGGTGTTGCGGTGATCCCCTATTTGAGGCGATGTTTGAGACCTCGCCGAATGAGGCGCCTTCAAACCGACCAATTCGGGCATATTAGGCTGCGGCGGAACTATCCAAGCACTGCTCCCCAAACGGGTCTCCGGTGCACCCCCCGACAGGGGGTTCATTGAAATTCCATGTTTGAATAATCTGCCATCACGAGTGTTGGCGCGAAATAGTCTGATCGACGAGGAACTCGCATTGTCCCCCGGATCGGCGAATCGGCCCTTCGTAGAGGATCCTATGAAGACTCCACAGTCGAGTGATGTCATCCAAGGTGACGATCAGTCTAGAGATGGTCACTATCGCGTCAAGCAAGATCTGCGCGAACAAGATCAGCCGGCGGCTGCGGAGTTGGACCCTTCTGATTCTGTTTCTCTCAGTGCCCAGAATCCGGTCCACATGGACAATGTTCGTGTCGGTAACGCTTCCGAGAAGCTGCAGGGATTCCTGCGATCTGGAACACCATGCTCTATGGAATTGGGAACATGGGG
This sequence comes from uncultured Acidobacteriaceae bacterium, assembly GCA_964243455.1. Lineage (GTDB taxonomy): Bacteria > Acidobacteriota > Terriglobia > Terriglobales > Acidobacteriaceae > Granulicella. Next base: position 7,377 of record CAXTGN010000033.1, on the reverse strand, counting down.
CGCTCAAGTCGTCTGAAGCATCCCTCCGAATCAATCATGTCTCTGGCTTTGACTGCCAGAGTTGTGCATGGCCCAGTCCGGACAAGAAACGCAAAATCTTCTAGTTTTGTGAAAACGGGGCGAAAGCTGTTGCGGATGAATCGACACACGCCCGGATCACACCAACCTTTTTCTCAAAGTACTCAATCGCAGAACTGGCTTCGCAATCTGATTACTGGCTCAACCAGCAGGGACGACTCACATCACCGATGGTCCGCAAGGCAAACGCCACTCACTACGAACCGATAACCTGGTCCGAGGCATTTGCAATGCTCGCGGGCGAACTGAACGGTATGGATTCAGCCGATCAGGCCTGCTTTTACACTTCGGGAAAGACGACCAATGAGCCCGCATTTCTCCTTCAGTTGTTCGCTCGTCAGCTAGGAACGAACAATCTTCCGGACTGCTCCAACATGTGTCACGAGTCTTCTGGTGTGTCCATGGTGGAGTCTCTTGGGATCGGCAAAGGTACGGCGACTCTGGAGGATATGGAGAGGTCAGAACTCATCTTTATCTTCGGCAACAACCCGGGTACGAATCATCCGCGCATGTTGACATCGTTGCAGAGGGCAAAGGAGCAAGGTGCGAAGATCATAGCAGTTAACTTTCTGCCCGAGGTAAGCCTGATGAGAGTAAGCAACCCGAACCCTCAGGATTACCCGAATCCGCTGGAGCTCCCGGTGGCTCTTCTAGGAAAGGGGACGTCCTTGCAGACCTCTATCTTCCCGTTCGCGTCAACGGAGATGTAGCTGCCATCAAGGGCATCCTCAAAGATGGTTTTGAGAGGGAAGACCTAGGATATCGATCGCAGATCGACCACCACTTCATCGAAGCTTATACAGAAGGCGTCGGCTTTGCTCGCGGATGTGAAGGCCGCATCTTGGGACGAGATCCAAGTGGAGAGTTGGCTGACACGGAATCAGATTTGCGCAGCTTCCACGATGTACGCTGCCTCTAGAAAGACGATCTGCGCATGGTGTACCGGTGTAACGCGGCAGCGAAACGGCGTTGACAATGTTTTCGATGATCGTCAATTTGCTTTTGGTGGGAGGCCACATCGGGCGCCCGGGCGCGGGCACGGTTTGCGTTCGTGGTCATTCCAACGTACAGGGTGATCGCACCATGGGTGTATGGGAGCGCCCTCCAAAGCCATTTCTCGACGCTTTGGA
>CAXTGN010000033.1:0-6159 GCA_964243455.1 uncultured Acidobacteriaceae bacterium | reverse complement strand
AGAAGTTTGGCTATGACACGGTGGAGACGCTCCACGCGATGTTCGATGGCGATGTAAGGGTCTTCTTCGCCGTGAGCGGCAACTTCATCTCGAATACTCCAGACACTGTCTATAGCGCGCATGCAATGCAGCGCTGCAAGCTTACGGCGCATGTATCAACGAAATTGAATCGCTCTCATCTGATAACCGGAGAGCGAGCGCTCATCTTGCCATGTCTGGGCCGAAGCGAGGAAGATCAACAGGCTTCCGGAAGGCAGTTTGTGACCGTGGAAGACTCGATGGGTATCGTCAACCCATCGAAGGGCTTTTTTGCGGCCCGCCTCCTCTGACCTCATGAGTGATGTAGCGATCATCGCGAACTTGGCGAAGGCTACTCTAGCAGACCGCACCACCACGGGCTGGATGGCTTTTGCCAATGATTACAGCCTTATCCGGGAGAGCATCTCGAGAGTGATCCCGGGCTTTGGAGATTTCAACATCAGGATTGCTCGCGAAGGCTTCTTCTATCTGCCAAATGCCGCGAGGGAGCGTGTCTTCAAGACTGAATCTGGCAAAGCTAGACTAACGGTTTGCCCGATCCCGAAGCATGATCTTCGACCCGATGAGTTCCTTCTGACCACGATGCGCAGTCATGATTGGTTCAACTCGACGATCTATGGCCTAAACGATCGCTATCGCGGTGTCTTCGGCGGCCGTCGCGTCCTCTTCCTAAATCCCATCGATATGAAAGAGAGAGAGCTCCAGGCAGGTCAGATCGTGGACATCTACAGTGACTTTGAGGGAGAGATCCGTAAGGCGCCCAGCTTTGCGATTGTTCCCTACGCGATCGCCCGCAGAAGCGCGGCCGCGTACTATCCTGAAACGAATGTGCTGGTGCCAATCCGGAGCGTTGCCGCAAAGAGTAACCAGCCGGCCTACAAATGCATCCGCATAACACTTACACCATCGCAAACGAACAGTGCGTTGCATTTTTTCCGACGCCGTCATTGACAAGAATCTAGCTCGGATCGTGCCGCGTGTGCCGTGACAAGTCACTCAGTGCATGAGCTTGGAATCAAAAAGTCGCTTAACGGCACTTTTCAGTGCGGGCGGCAGACGGATAACTCTTCAACGACCTGCTGGCGGAGCACTGAGTTGGAGCGACCTCAAGGACGGTCGCCACTCCATCTGAAGCTCCGTGAAGCATCATGAGTTGAACGGCGTTCACTCAACCAAAGCCATCGATAGGTCCTCGAGTTTCGATTATCCCCGGCAGTGCAGTTGCGCCAAACCGACGACCGATTCGACTCGCGGCGTCCGTTATCGCGGTCAGACGACCACCCGAAAGGGTTTCCTCTGAGCACCACGAAGTGAGGTCGCCATTGAAGTCGCCAGCAGCTATGTTCTCCGTAAGACGGATTGCTGCTATGCAAAGTGTATCGACTATTGCACGTTACCTGCTTGGTTTCTCTTTCACATTCTTCGGCCTGAATGGGTATCTGCATTTCATTCATGAGGAAGCACCCTCGTCGGCTTTGGGCCTTGATTTCATTCGGGCAGTCTCGGCCTCCCATTTCCTCTCACTGACCTTCCTGCTCCAGACATTGGCGGGAATAGGCCTCGTAGTAGAAATCTTTGTACCGCTAGTTCTGACGGTCCTTGCTGGCATCATTGCAAACATCCTGCTCTACCACTTGACCATGGATCCCGTTGGACTCGGGCCGGGTGTCCTCGTCGCCGTTCTTTGGGTTCTAGTGTTTCTTCGATACCGGTCCAGCTTTCAGCCGCGTTTTCAAATGCGACCTCTGTGGGCTCGACCCGACTAGCCGACGCGCCCTCCCAGGATCCCCGAACAAGTTGCCCGCTTAGCCGGGCTGCAGGTAGATAACATGACTCGCTATCAGAAGTCTCTGGAAGCTATCGAACTGCTTTCGCCGCTGCAACGAAAAGTGACTCAGGAAGGCCATACTGAGCCAGCATTCGACAATGTGTACTGGAAGCACAATCTGCCTGGCATTTACGTTGACGTTGTATCCGGGGAGCCTTTGTTCTCCTCACTCGAGAAATTCGATACCTCGTGCGGATGGCCGAGCTTCACCAAGCCAGTGGCCTCGGAGAACATCAATCCAAAGGTCGATACCAGCTATGGGATGAATCGTATCGAGGTCCGATCTAGACATAGTGATAGCCATCTTGGCCACGTGTTTGATGATGGACCTCCGGAAGTTGGCGGCTTGAGGTATTGCATAAACTCGGCATCCCTCCGCTTCGTACCTGTCGATGCACTGGAGCGTGAAGGTTACGGAGAGTTCTTGTCGATGTTCCAGTCTGTGTGAAGGAGGGGTAGGTGGTATGAGATGCATAGGTCGTATTGGATTAACGTGCAACCGCAATGACACATCTCAGAAAGAAGGGGGTCGGGACGTCTATTCGTGGGGTCGCAAGAGCCGCTGGAAGGTTCGACTTGCACTTCAGGCTCATCGTTGGCTTGATGCCGATCGTGATACTTCTCGCCCATGTGCCTCGTTCAAGCGCACAGACAAACAGCACCGGCGTGCTCCAAACCCAACAACATGACCCGGTCTTCATCCACCACTATGTTGAGGTTAACAATGTGCGTCTTCATTATGTAGTGTTAGGTCAAGGAGACCCCGTCCTGCTACTGCCGGGCTGGCGGGAGAACTGGTTTGCATGGCGGACTGTAATGGTTGAGCTCGCAGCATCTGGGCGAAAGGTGTTCGCGTTGATCCAAGAGGCTTTGGCGATAGCCAGAAGCCGGCATCTGGGTACGATCTGGCAACTTCCGCGGAGGATGTTCATGGGTTTATCGTTGCGACCGGTTTAGCTCGCCCTGCAGGCATCGATATCATAGGCCACGACCTGGGAACTTGGATCGCCTATTCTCATGCATCCGCACACCCGGAGGATGTGCGCCGATTGGTCGTAATCGAGGCATCACTTCCAGGAGTAACGCCTTTGCCTTCGGTCGTTGATGATTCCACAAACCTTAAGACGTGGCACTTTGCATTCAATCGGCTCGACGACCTTCCCGAGGTGCTCGTTCAAGGACATGAGCGTGCCTATTTGACGTGGCTCTTCTCGAACAAGTCTTTACAAACATGGAAGATCGATTCAGCTTCTCTCGATGAATACACGCGCGTGTTTCTGATACCGGGCACTGCTCGGGCTGACTTCGCCTATTATCGGGAGGCCATCTCAAGTGCAGCCCTGGAACAGATGAAGAGAAGAATGGCAGAAAAGCTTATCCTCCCCATCCTCGCAGTTGGTGCAGAAGGCGGGGTGGGCTTGGGCATGCTACACACCATGCAAATGGTTGCTAACAATGTTCGAGGGGTCGAACTTATGGGATGCGGTCACTACGTGCCCGATGAATGCCCTCTCCACCTGAGTAAGGCTGTTCTTGAGTTTTGGCACGAATCAGACGATGCCTCGCACAAGGACCGAGGCGGTTCAGCGGGAGCAGTTTTCTAGGCCGCGACGCCCGGATTGTTATGCTCATATTTCGATCTAGATGAGTGGCGGAATCTTGCCGGATAGCTTGTCGCTAACCTCAAGAGGAACACGGCACGCATTCAGAAAGCGGCTGAGCAGATTGGACCAACCGGTTATCAGAATGAGCTTGCGGCTGGCTACGGCTCCGAAACGAGTTGTCAGGGTATCGAGTGTCGCATCCGTTAGGGTTGCAGTTGCTGAGAGTTCATCGGTCACCTTGCACACGAGGACATAGTCAGGCGCGATGCCGGAAACAGCTTCGTCACTTGCAGCAGCTTCGATTTCCGAATCGGTGAGGTCAACGTTTCGAGACAAAGCAAGGTTAGCTTGCCACTCGTACGGATAATTTACTACTTTAGCGATTCGTAACAAGAGAATTTCCCGTATTCGCGGGTCGATCCCTTTGGCTGCGAAAAGGCTCTGGATAAAACAATGGTCGCCGGGTACATGTCTTCTAGACCGACCATCATCTTGATGACGTTGAGCATCTTCGCGCCATCGTATGTCGGGCCGATCGACGCGTGAAGTTGCTCTTCCGAAGAAAGAGCGATTGCGCTGGCATACTTGTTTCCGCTGGGTCCTGGCATAGTTCCTCTGCTGATTCGATGCGTGCGGGACCTCCGCAAGAGCACCCCAAAAGGGTGGTTGTTGACGTACACAACAGGCTATGGCTGGCGTTCGGCAAACGCTGATCGGAGATCCTTCAGAGCTGTGTGAGCGATCAGTAGACACGCTGGATGTTTTACGGCTATATATCCGGCGTCCAGCTGCAGGCGGACTTTCCAAGCGACTCACTCAACCGAGGATCGTCTTCTTAAAGGCTACGGCACAGCATGCTGAGTGAATGAGCGTTCTTGATGCTCAAGGGCATGTAAGCGTGATGCCCCTCGGAATATCTGCAGAATCCCCCCCTTTCGGGTAGAAAGGGCAGAGCAATCTGCTTGTACTATGGACTGGTCAGACGCGTCGAGATCTGAGTTGTCCGTTCACATGACCGCGGAGATTAGGTTGAAGGTCGAGGAGAATGGTTTTTGATGCCTCATTCAGAACAGATTCGTGTACTGTGCGTAGACGACCATCCTTTGGTACGAGATGGAATCTCCTTCGCTTTACAACAGCATGCGGGGATAGAACTGGTCGGCGAGGCCACAAACGGCGTGGAAGCGGTGGAAGTGTTCCGGCGGTGCAGACCGGATGTGACATTGATGGATTTGCAGATGCCGAAGATGAACGGGATCGAAGCCACCATCGCAATCCGGGAAGAGTTTCCACATGCACGCATCGTAGTGCTTACGACCTACTCCGGCGACTTCCAGGCCACAAAGGCCCTGAAGGCAGGTGCGGTAGGCTACCTGCTCAAGGGCACGCTACGAACAGAGCTCATCGACACCATCCGTGCTGTTCATGCGGGCCGCAGAAGAGTGCCGGCCGAGATCGCCGCAGAAATCGCGGAGTATATCAGTGCCGACGAGCTTTCAATGCGGGAGGTTCAGGTGCTGCGCAAAGTGGCTGCGGGGTGCTCGAATAAGATCGTTGCGGATTCTCTAGCTATCTCTGAAGATACCGTTAAGGGCCACATGAAAAGCATCCTCTCCAAGTTGCAAGCAAATGATCGTACGCACGCTGTTACGATCGCAATGAAGCGCGGCATCTTGGATGGATAGGACCTGAAAGCGCACAGCCGTGGAACTGTGCTGTCGTTTCAGAGCGATTGCAGCGAGGTCCGAACTTGCTGCAATGTCCTAACAGTCTGCCTGCCAGCGCCGGAGTTCCATAGCTTCGAACAGGTAACCAAACTACAAAGATCAACGGGGAAGAGCGGGTACCTCCTCCCCCGTTGATCTGACGATTAGGATTTGATGAAGGTGAGCAGATCTGGGTTGATCTGGTCGGCGTGTGTGATGGGCATACCGTGTGGGTAGCCGGGATAGACCTTGAGTTGGGCGTTCTTGACGATCTTGGCCGAAAGGGCGCCGGCATCCGGGAAGGGCACGATCTGATCGTCGTCTCCGTGCATGACCAGGGTCGGTACGTCCATCTTCTTGAGATCTTCAGTGAAATCGGTCTCGGAGAAGGCCTTGATGCAGTCGTAACTGCCCTTCACACCGCTCAGCATGCCCTGAAGCCAGAAGTTCTCACGCGCCCCTTCGGATATCTTGGCGCCAGCTCGGTTGAAGCCGAAGAAGGGCAGAGAAAGATCCTTGTAGAACTGCGAGCGATCGCCCGCGACACCCGCCCGGATGCCGTCGAAGACCTCGATCGGAGTTCCTCCGGGGTTCTTGTCCGACTTGACCATGATGGGTGGCACTGCGCTAACCAGGACCGCCTTCGCGACGCGCTTGGACCCATGTCGGCTGATATAGCGTGCGACTTCACCGCCGCCGGTCGAGTGCCCGATCATCACCGCATCGTGCAGGTTCAGCTTCTCGAACAGCTCGGCCAGATCATCCGCGTAGGTGCTCATGTCGTTGCCATCCCAGGTCTGCCCCGAGCGGCCGTGACTGCGACGGTCGTGAGCGATCACACGGAATCCGCGCTGTCCAAAATACAGCATCGAAGCATCCCATGCATCCGCATCCAGAGGCCAGCCGTGAGAGAAAACGATCGGCTGTCCCATGCCCCAGTCCTTGTAGTAAATCGAAGTTCCATCCTTCACCGTGATCGTGC
>CAXTGN010000032.1:0-18998 GCA_964243455.1 uncultured Acidobacteriaceae bacterium | reverse complement strand
CATCATCAGGATCAGCGGCTCGTCTTCCACCACCAGAACGCACAAAGCCTCAGCCCCTCTGTATGCCGGCCATTATCGGCGGGGCATGAACAAGGCAGCTAGCTCAATTTCTCCTGATGCTTTCAATAAATGTTTCAGTAAAACAGCGTTATGGCTAGAAGCACATAAGACCGTATGACGGAGTGCTTCCCTAAGAAGGAAGTCGATACATAGAATTGTCCGCAACAGAGCTTAAAGCTATTATTTAGCCTGTGCGGCTTTTTTGGCACCACTTCTAGATGTGGAGCATTTGGAACATTCTGGCCTTGCGGCATGTCTTTGATGGCACATTCCAGGTCTAGCTGACCGCCCTTCGTGACCCGTGGCGCGAAACCTGGCTTAGGGGCGGCGTACTGCTCCTCCGTTCTCAGCGTCAGCATGGGCGGCTTCACCCCATCCATGCAGCAGCGGATCGGCCTGGACGACCTGTACGACAGTGTGCTGAAGGCGTCTCATGCGCTCGGCTAGTTCTTTGGAAGATTTCTCCGCATGATCATCAGAGTGGGCGGAGGCAGGAAGGGGCATCACATCTTGAACCCGTCATTGCTAATGGTTTGTGTCTACGGTTGGCGGACTCCATCCGGCCAACAGCAGAGCTGGTCTTACAGCCAATGTCAGAACTGGCATATTGGGAAGGGGCAAGCCATCGACTTCCGCTGCCTTGAGGATACCGGGCGTATAATGTCCGCCAAGGCTTCTTAGAAACGCGATAGCACTGGTGAGTTCATCCATGATGGCGGCGTCCTCTATGAGCATTCATGCTGTTTGTAGATTAGAGTAAAACAAAAAAGAAGGCGAGGTAAGTCAGCGCCAGACATCCGCGCCGACATAGGTGGTAAAGGCGCGTTTTAGCATTCTACGAATGCGTGCTAAGGAAAGCAAGCGAAGGCTGCTAAGCAGCCTTACTTAGCTTGTCGCACGGATGCGGCGTTTGGCGTTCTGAGTTGAGCTGTTTGACGGCGTCTCGGATGCCGGTGTCGAGGTCGCTGGCGTCCTTGAACGTCCTGTGGGCCAAGTGATGCCGCTTGAGGTCGCGCCAGCTCCGTTCGATGTCGTTCAGCTCCGGCGCATACCGGGGCAGCCACTCGACGGTGATCCAGGGCCGCTCGGCCAGCGCCGCCCGGGTGGCCCGGCTGGTGTGGACGGGTCCGTTGTCCCACACCAGCACCACGGGCAGGCGGTCGCAGCCGGGCTTCGGGCCATACCGCCAGTCCAGGCGGCGCAGCAGCCGGATCACGTCGGCGCTGGTCTTGGTCGGCGACGTGCTGACGACCAGTTCGCCTGTGGCCGCGTCGAGCGCTCCCATCATGGCCACCTTGCGCGATGTCCCAGGCGCCTGCACCTGCAGGTCAGCCCCCTTCTCCGCCCAGGCATGGGCGAGGTAGGGGTGCGTCAGCGCCTCGCTCTCGTCGCCATACAGCAGCACGATGTCGCCCGCGTCGGCCTGGGCCTGGCGTAGCCGCAGGCGCACGCCCATGCGCTCCACCGCAGCCTTGTCCTGCCGTCCGCTCAGGCTGTGCCGGGGCCGGCGCCATCCGAAGCCCCCTTTTTCAACAGCACGCTCAAGCGCCCTGCCGAGATGCTTGCACCCGTCTGCCGCTCGATCACGGGCGAACGTCTGCGTTCGACCTCGGCGCGCAGGCGCGGCAGCGTCCAGTTGGTCCGGTCCTCGACGGGCTGGCGCAGCAGCAGGCTTGCCACCGCAAGCGCGCGCTCGCCCTTGGCCGGAGACGGACCCGACGCCAGGGTGGACCGCAGCGCGTCCACGCCGCGCTCGCTGAACCACCCGCGCCAGTGCCGCACCGCCTCCGGCGTGACGCCGAACGCCTCGGCCAGCTCCAGACTCGTCCAGCCCTGCAAGGTCAGCAGGATCGCGCGCGCCCGGTCGGCCTCGCCGCGCACGTCGGACCGCGACAGCTCCTGCAATGCCGCCTTCTGCTCAGCCGTCGCAACCAAAGGGGACCGACCCGGCATGACAACCATCCAGCTTACGTCAAAGATGACCCGACATTACCATCCGTGCGCAGGGCCGAGGAAGCCTGCTTAGCTTCAAAGGAGCTATGCGACCGCTTTGATCCTGTCCGACGTTCCTGGCACCGGAAACCCCAGCTTCCACACCGTTCCGGCGTTGAAGTGGTTATCCATGGTGCCGCCGATCCGCTCCACCAACCGCTTGACCAGGCTCAATCCGTTCCGAGAGGTGCCGACCTTGATCGGAAAGCCAGCCCCGTCATCCTGGACCGTGAGCACCGCGGCGGCGGAACCGGAGCGGGTCAGGGTGACGGTGATTGTGCCTCCCCGGTCCGGGAAGGCGTGGTCGTAGCTGTTGGTCACCAGCTCCGCGACCGCCATGCCCAGCGCCGAAACCTCATCAACGCCGAGCATGACCGGCTCCGCTTGGCAGACGATGCGCACGGGATGCGTATGCTCGGCCTGCATGGCGGGCAGGCTGATGCACAGCGCGCGCAGGTAGTCGGCCAGGTCCACTGTCCCGCTCAGCCCGACACTGAGCAGGCTGTCATGGACCTGCGACAGCGTGGTCACGCGGCGCACGATCAGGTCGATCCCGTCCCGCGCGATGCCGCTGGCCGTGCGCCGGGCATAGCTGTCCAGCATGCCGGTGATCATGTGCAGGTTGTTCCTGACCCGGTGGTGCAGCTCCTCCGCCAGCAGGTTCTTATCGTTCAGCGCGTCCTGCAGCGCCTTGACCCGGGTTGCGGTGGCGACGGCTTCAGCCAGCACATTGGCGAAGCCGGTCAGGAAGTTGATGTCATGCTCGTCGTACTGGTGCTGGCGGGTGCTGTCGATTTCAAGCACGCCATAGGGCGCACCCTCGACAGCGGAAATGACCACGTCCACGGTCGAGACGATGCCGTGCTCCTCGTAGAAGCTTGGCAGGATTAGGTTGTTCGCAGTCTGCACGTTGCGGATGATCGACGGCTTGCCGGTGATGTAGGCCCGTCCTTGCGGCGAACTCTCGTCGGCCTGGGAGACCACCCGGCCGACAACGCCGAGGTGCCAGCCCCACCCGGCCTCGATGAGCAGGTCATCCTCTGCGGCGCGGTAGCGGCAGACCTTGCAGAACGGCACGTCCAGGGAGGCGGCGCAGATGCGCGCGGCCTCGGTCAGGATCTTGAGCAGGTCAGGTTCGCGGAAGGCGAAGCTGCCGAAAGCCGCCAGGGCGGCTTGCTGCCGAAGCAGCTTCTCGACGGTGCGGTCACTGCTGCTGTTGGGCATCTTGCACTAACCTACAAAGGAAAGGATTGAACCTTAGTGGGGCTAATCATACATTGCTTTGTACCTCATGCACTATATAAAATGGCGTATGGAACAATTCGTAAATATCTTTTAGGTGTATTTGAACGCACACATGGGTAAAAGGTATCATAGTCCGTTAATAATGCTGTGATTTATTTCTTAGCTAGGATGCGTTCTTGACAGCATCCTCAAGGTCGAGTTGCCGGACGTTCTGGATGACCCGTGACGCAAAGACTGGCTTGAGGTCACTCCATAGAACGGGGTCTTGGCCGCTTTTGGTGATCATGCCGCCGTCGCCACATAGGCTAGGTGAACCTGATCTCCTGCTTGTTGCCGGATCCGGCTGCGGTTCGGCTCGAAACCTGGGGCGCTGAGCCTGCCCCGCCGACGATCACCCTGACCCTGACCTCTCGCTCCCGCCCGGCACCGTGCCCGCTCTGCGGCCGGCGGGCCAAGCAGACCCATAGCTGGTACGAGCGCGCCCTGGCCGACCTGCCCTGGGGCGAGCATGCCGTTGCTGTCCAGCTCCGCGTCCGGAAACTCTTCTGCGACAACAAGAAATGCGAGCGTCGCATCTTCACCGAACGCCTGCCCGGCGTCGCGGCGCCCTGGGCACGCAAGACGGCGCGGCTGTCCGAGCGGCTGACGGCGGTGGGCCTGGCGCTCGGCGGCGCAGCCGGTGCGCGCCTCAGCGGCAGCATGGGGCTGGCCACCAGCCGGAACACCCTGCTGCGCTTGGTCCGGCGGGTGCCCATGCCCGACGTTGCAACACCGTCCGCCCTTGGCGTGGACGACTGGGCGCTGCGCAAGCGGCACACCTACGGCACGGTGCTGGTCGATCTCGACCGGCATCGCCCGGTGGCGCTGCTGCCCGACCGCGAGGCCGAAACACTCGCGGCCTGGCTGCGCGAGCACCCCGGCGTCGAGGTGATCTCCCGTGACCGCGCCAGCGCCTATACCGCGGGAGGCCGCACCGGGGCGCCTGACGCGGTGCAAGTCGCTGACCGCTTCCACCTGCTGCAGAATCTGGCCGAGGCGCTGGAACTGGCGTTCACCGGTCACGCCCGGGAGCTGCGCGACGCCGAGCAGGCCCGGCGCCAGGACGCGGTGGCCGAGGGCGGCCCGGTTCGGCCTGACCCGCCGCCACCTCCCAAGCGGCCGCTGGCCATGGCTGTGGCTCGACGGGAGCAGCGCATGACGACGCACCGGCAGGTATGGGACCTCCATCGCCAGAGCTGGTCTGGAGACGATATTGCCCTCCATCTCGGCATCGGGCGCACGACCACTTACCGCCACCTCAAGAGCGAGGCGTTTCCCGAGCGCAAGGGTCGCAGCGACGCCGGGCGCAGCTCCATGGACCCCTGGCGCGACTGGATCATCGAGCGCTGGAACAGGGGGCAGCGCAACGGCCGGCAGACGCTGCGCGACCTCCGGGCCAAGGGCTTTACCGGCAACTACGCGACGGTGCTGCGCTACCTCAACCGCCTGCGTGACGCGCAGCAGGGCGCGGCGCCCCACCGCCTGCGGGCGCGGTCCGGACCGCCCCTGGTCGCAGCGCCCAAGCAGGTGCTGACGCCGCGCACCGCGGCGTGGACCGTGCTGCGCCTGCCGGATCGGCGGGGCAGCGAGGAGAAGGCCTTGCTGGCCAGGCTGGGCGAGACCGCGCCCATCCTGGCGGCGGCGGTGACCCTGGCAGAGGAGTTCGCCGCCTTGGTGCGCGAGCGCAAGCCGGAGCGCCTCGATCCCTGGCTGCAGCGGGCGCAGGACAGCGCGGTGCCGGCGCTGCAGCGCTTTGCCAAGCGGTTGTCGTCGGACTACGACGCCGTGCGCGCCGCGGTGACGCTGGCCTGGAGCAACGGGCAGGTCGAGGGACAAATCAACCGGCTGAAAACCATCAAGCGTCAGATGTATGGCCGGGCCAATCTTGACCTGCTCGAACGCAGGTTCCTGCTCGCGGCATGATCACTAAAAGCGGCCAAGACCCATAGAACGGGCAGGATAGCACTGCTCGTGGTGTAAACATCTGATTATGCTTTAATATTATCAGGATCGTTGTGACATCATCCTGAGTTCAAGCCCTTGTCCCGTTTGAACTTGAGTCTGTTTCGGCCGGAATGGCACTTAATGAGATCAAGCAGCTACAAACTCTCGCGCCGGCCGAGTTCAACTGGGACAGTCTATGTAGGGCCAGCATTCCCGATGGGTTCCGCCAACCGTGCAATCCTGCCCGCCCAATGTGGCCTGACCCCTATCATAGCGCAGTTACAATTGCAGAGATTCAAGAATTATCCGCAAAGCAATCCAGCCACCCGCGCTGGCGCAGGAGGCCGCGCGCCGGGTCGAGCAGAAGTGCCAGCGGCAGGCACTGACGGCCGAGTTAGCAAAGCCGGGGCTGACGCAAGCGCAGCGGGACGCGGCGCGGCAGGCCAGGGAGTGGGGCGGGGTGGAGGACGCCGGGCGCAGGGCATGGGAGGCAGACCGGGCGCGGCGGGGGCTGGACCACGAGCGGCCCGGCGAACGCCAGGGGCCGAGCAGGGGGCGGCAGGTGCAGTGGTCCTACCGGCATTGTGCTCTAGCGCAGTCTGGAATAGTGTTAGTCGGATCAAAATTTGCATGATACTGTGCAGTCATCGTTTGCTGAGACCTTCGGGCGCAAGCGGCTGAGAGACGCTCCCGCGCTCCCGCCTCCCCGCGAGGAGTGCGTATCCCATGAACTTCTATGCGCCGACGTTCAGCAGGAATGGACTGCTGTCCGCCCTGCCACCGGCCGAGCTGGGACAGCTCCGGCCGCACCTGACGCGGGTGCGATGGGTCAACGGCCAGAACCTGTGCGAGGCCGGCGAGCGCATCGACCAGGTGTTCTTCGTCGAGGAGGGCTTCGCCTCCATGGTCGTCGAGGCCGATGGCGACGACACTGGCACCGAGGTCGGGCTGATCGGGCGCGAGGGCATGGTGGGCCTGCCGGTGCTGCTGGGACCCAGGCCCGTGTCCTTCGACCGGTGCATGGTGCAGATGCCGGGTGCCGCGCAGCGCATGTCGGCCGAGGCGCTGCGCGACAACATGGACGCGCTGCCGGTGCTGCGGCGGCTCCTGCTGCGGGCCGTGGAGGCCCTCATGGCGCAGGTGTCGCAGACGGCGGCCTGCAACAGTCGGCACAGCCTGCCGCAGCGCCTGGCGCGCTGGCTGCTGATGGCGCACGACCGGGTGGACGGGGACGAGTTGCTCCTCACGCAGGAGTTCCTGTCCAAGATGCTGGCGGTCCGGCGGTCCGGCGTGACGGTCGCCCTGCAATCGCTGCGGATTACAGGAACCATCAACCAAGGGCGGGGACGCATCCTGATCTGCGACCGGCCGGGCCTGGAGGCTGCTGCGTGCGGCTGCTACGGCCGCGTCAAAGCCTTTGCCGAGGCCGTGGCAGCCGGAGACGTTTAGGGGAGCCAAGCATGGGGCGGCAAGACGACGACGAACCGCATCGTGCGTGATGATGACCGCTTTTTATGTCTGACCGGCCTGGCGGCCGCCCCAGAGCCGGTCGAGCGTTCCGACCTCTGCGGCTGACGCTGCCGAAACCCGCCCGGCGCACCTGCCGTCGGTCCACACCTCCGCACGCTCGCCAAAGCTGATCAGCCTCTGCGCGAGTGCGCAGGCCTGTCCGTCATCGGCGCAACTGGCAGTGGACTGCTGGACGACCCGCCCGCTGCCGTTCAGCAGGTCAATCCGGTAGTCGGCCATCAGGATCTCCATGCCTTATCGAGGTGGCGGGCAGGCACTTGCTGGCCGCGGACGGGCTAGGCAGCGGTGAGTGCGGATGAGTGCACAATCTGCAGCATGTTCATGGTGCGAAGTCTCACATGGAGGCCAGGGCCGGGTAAGTGCAAGCGCTACTCCAGGCCGTGAGCAGTCCCCGCAAGCGGGTTGTAGGTAGTTTCCGAACCTACCCCGGCGATCTCTCGTCGCTTAGAGGCCAAGGTGCTGCGGACGCTGCTGGCGTCCGCGACCAGTCGGGGTAGCCCCTGACGGACGTTTCCTCCCTAAACTCGGTGGTGCCCTCGGGCGCCACCCTCTTTTCTGTATGCGTCGCGTTCCACGGGTTTGTTGCTGGCGGTTCGATGCGACGGGCCGATGCACGGACTGGGCGCTTTGAGGAGGCTCGCCCACCCATGTACCAAATCAGTCTGGCACCCTCCGCATCCGCTGAGTCCGCAAGATGCGATGCGGCTCCTCCGTCGTTCCAGCAGGCGGCGCTGATCGGGCGCTTCGACGTGCTCGCGCATCTGGAAGGCGACCTGGACGCCGTCGTCTGCGAGGCGTGCCGGGTCGCGGCCGAGGGCACCGGGTCCGGCATCGCCGGGGTGCTGCAATACCGGGCGGACGAGGACGCCTTCGTGCTGCAGGCCGGGATCGGCTGGCCGGCCGGCATGGTCGGGCGCACCCGGGTCGCAGCCGACCTGAGCACCACGGCAGGGTTGGCCTGGCTCGCCGGCCAGCTCGTCCAGTTCCGCGAGTTGGACGCGACCGGCTGCATCCGGCCGCTGGAAGCGCTCGCTGGACACGGGGTGCATCGGATCGTGAGCGTGCCCATCCGGGGCGACGGCCCAAGGGCATTCGGCGTACTGGAAGTCGGCAGCGTGGAGGCGGGCGAGTTCACGCAGCATGACCTGTCCTTCCTGCAAGGGATCGCCAACGGCGTGGCCATGGCGGTGGGGCTGCACGCCAGCCGGACGGAGCAGGTAGAACTGGCCGTGGCGCGGCGCGCTGCCCTGGCCGACTGGCTGGACGTTGCGGCGGGCCACCAGGACCCGGCCGGCGTCAGCTACCAGCAGGACGCACAGGGCGGGGCCGGCTGACCATGGCGGCGCCGGGCGTGCGTCTCATGTGGCCATTGCAGCTCGACCGCTTCCTCCACGCCACCGTCAGGAGGGAGCGCAACGGCATGGACCTGAACGTGCTGTCCATGCTGGCGCGGGTGGGCCACGACCCCTGGGCCGAGACTGCACGGCTGGCGGGGCTGCCCAGGGCCGCAGCCGCGGACAGCCTGGCAGCCACGATCGCGTGCTTGCCTGGAGAAGGCCGGACACCCGCCCATGCAAGGGTGGTCGCGCTCTGCGTGGTGCCGCTGCTGCCGGGCAAGGACCACCCTGCCCCAGGCACTCTGGCAGGCGTTAGGGCAGCCGTATGAGTGGCCCGCTGCTGGCCGGGGCCATGCTCGGCGCGGCGCTGGCACTGGGGTTGCTGATCGGCACCATGGCCCCGGCGGCTGTGGAACAACCGATCTGGCCACCCCCCGGCGGACCCTGGCCGACGTGACCAGGTGCATCCAGCGGCCGCCCGGGCGGCTTGAGCCATATCCCATCCAGCGCCGGCTGATGCTGGCGCATCCATCCGTGGCCGCACACTCCTGGAGGGCTGACCTATGAGCATGATCCCCGTCCTGTTGCTGAACGATGACGCCAAGTTCCGGGGCATGGTGGCGGACGAGCTGCGATCCGCCGGGTTCGATCCCACGGAGGCCGCCACGGTCGCCGAGGCGGAGGCGCTGATGCTATGCGGCACGGTCCGGTTCGAGGCGCTGTTCCTGGACGTGAGCCTGCCCGACGGCGACGGACGCGACCTGTGCGCCAGGCTGCGCGCAGCCCGTCAGCACATGCCGGTGCTGATGCTGGCAGGCTCTGATGCCGAGGACGACGTGGTGCGGGGGCTGGAGGCCGGCGCGCACGACTACCTGGCCAAGCCGGTCCGGCCCTCGGTGCTGATTGCCCGGCTGCGCGCCCAGTTGCGCCACCACAAGAACAGCATGGACGCGGTGCTCACCGTCGGACAATGGCGGTTCCACCCGGGGCAGAAAGTGCTGCGTGACCAGGCGGGCAAGCCGGTCTGGCTGACGCTGAAAGAGGCGGGCATCCTGCGTCACCTGTTGCGGACGGAGGGCGGCGTCACCAGGCAGGAACTGCTGGCCGAAGTCTGGGGCTACAACTCGGCCGTGACCACCCACACGTTGCAGACGCACATCTACCGGCTGCGGAAGAAGATCGAGGCCAACCCCTACGATGCCCGCCTGCTGGTGACGACCAGAGCCGGCTATCGGCTGGATGCCGCAGTGGCGTAGCTTTGCAGGGTTGAAGAGGCACGCCGGAGATGGCTCGCGGGGTCTCATTCTCGGTCACGCGCCCTCAAGCAGCTCGTAGGTATATCCCGAGCCTGGCAAGCGCCTTGCTGCCCTCCCAGAGTATGCCTGTCAGGGTTGCGGTTCGAACCGAATCCAGGCAGCACTTGCCGACAGCGCATCAGGACCGCGGACCGGCCGGGTTCTGATGTTCCCATGGCCTGGATAAAACTTGTCGAGAATGGGCACAGCGCACCTCAAGGTCGAACATGCCCCTCACAGTCTCGTTATTGGCCCAATGACCGCGAAGCCGTGCGAAATGGCCACCTGCAATGATGGCCAGGCTTATCAGCAGCTTGCATGCTGCCGTGCTTCGGGCATCCACTACGCCCTTTGACATCTCGTAGTCCGGCAGTTGGAGTGCGTGATGCCGCAAACCCTGGTTTTGCTGGGGATCAGGGACGGCACCTCTGACAAATCGCGTGTTCTGTGAGGAGTGGCCATTCTGCACAGCTTCGCGGTTGTAACTCTTCCACTCACCGGCGCACCTCTCGGCTAGTGTGGTGTGGCGGTCGCTGGGAGAGGGTCGCCGCGTCGCGGTGGAGGCATCGTCCTCGGCAGTGAGATTGGCGCCCTCGACCGGCGTTCTTGGCCCGGACGGTATCCGGAGGCGCCTGCTCGGCAGGTGTCCTCGCTTGGACAAGCGTGGGCATGGACGCCGGCTCCGAGGCTCTCAGCCCAACATTGGGGAGGAGGATGCCATGTTTGCTGGGATCGACGTTGCGTCCGAGCGCCACATGCTCGCGCGCCTGGACGCGCAAGGCGTGCCGCTCGGCAAGCCAGTGCCCATCACCGAGGACCGGGAGGGCTACGACGCGCTGCTGCGCCTTCTGGGGCCGCCACCCGTGCTGGTCGCCATGGAAGCGACCGGCCATTACTGGAAGAACCTCTACGCCGTTCTCGCCGCCGCCGGCCATCACGTCGCCCTGCTCAATCCGCTCAAGACCCGCCGCTTCCAGGACAGCGCGCTGGAGCGCACCAAAACCGATGCGATCGACGCCACTGGCATCGCCCGCTTCGCCTTCGAGAAGCGGCCCGAGGCCACGCAGTTGCACGATGCCGCCGCCGAGGCGTTGCGCGAGCTGGTCCGTCATCGCGACCGCATCCGGCAAGACTTCGACGACCGCGTGCGCCAGCTCCACCGTCTGGTCGACCTGGGCTTCCCCGGCGCAAACCAAGTGGTTTCGCCGAGTTCAACCGCTACGTCAGCGGGCTGGACACCATGCTGGCGACCGCACTCCTTTCCGAATGCCCCACCGCGCACGACTTCGCCCGCGCCACTCCGAAGCGGCTGGCCAAACTGCGCTACGACGGCCGTCACCTAGCCTGGAAAATTCATGAGGGTTGGCGGGCATAGTACAAGCCCTTGATCCAGTGCAGAATGTGGTTCTCGAGGCCAATTCTACGGATCCGGAGCGCCATGCCCGCCAAGGTTGAACCTACCCCTGCACTGCCCGGCTTGTCACCCGTTGGCGGCAAGCCCGTGATCGCCCGTTTCGACGGCGGCCACCTTTCTTCAGACGGTGGGTTGCTGGTGCTGCGCGAGGTGGAGCAGCGCCTCGACGTGGCCGGACGCTTGGCGGCGTGCATCGCGGACCCGCGTGATCCGGACCGCGTCGTGCACGGGCTTGACGAGATCATCCGCTTTCGCCTGCTGATGATCGCGGCCGGCTACGAGGATGGCAACGACGCGGACCGGCTGCGCACCGACCCGGTGTTCAAGCTCGCCATGGCGCGGCTCGGGGACGAGACGGCGCTGTGCTCGCAGCCGACCATCTCGCGCCTGGAGAACCTGCCCGATACGCGCGCGCTGCTGGGCATGGGTCAAGCCATGGTCGACCTGTATTGCGCGTCCTTCCGCCAGGTGCCGCGCCGGATCGTGCTCGACGTGGACGACACGTTCGACACCGTGCACGGCGAGCAGCAGATGCGCTTGTTCAACGCGCACCACGACGAATACGGCTTCCAGCCCATCGTGATGTTCGACGGCGAGGGCCGCTTCGTCACCGCCGTGCTGCGCCCGGCCAAGCGGCCGAGTGGGCGCGAGGTCCGCGCCTTCCTGCGCCGCCTGCTGCGCCAGCTCCGAAGGTCGACTACCTGCTCGGCGTCGCGCCCACCAGCACATTGCGCCGTCACGTCGAGAACCTGGAGGCCAGCACCGCCGCGCGCTTCGCCGCCTCGGACGGCAGCACCAAGCTTCGCCGCTTCACCGAATTCTACGACGGTGCTGCAAGCTGGGACCGGGTCGAGCGCATCATCGCCCGCGTCGAGGCCGGGCCCGACGGGACGGACACGCGCTTCGTCGTTACCAGCCTGCCGGGCGGCTCAGCCCGCGCCCTCTACGAGCGGCGGTATTGCGCGCGCGGACAGGCGGAAAATCATATAAAAAGCTGGAAGCGCCACCTCGCCGCCGACCGCACGTCGTGCACCAAGGCGACCGCCAACCAGTTCCGCCTGTTCCTGCACGGGGCCGCCTACTGGCTGATGTGGAGCCTGCGCACGCTGATGCCGCGTCGCTCCTCGTGGCGCACCCTCCAGTTCGACACCCTGCGGCTGCGCCTGATCAAGCTCGCCGTGCGCGTCGTCGAACTCAAAACCCAGGTCAAGCTGCACCTGCCCAGCTGCGCACCGTGCCAGTCCACTCTGGCCTTCGTCCTCGGCCGCATGCCGCGTTTGATCAGCTGAAAGGCGGGGCAGCGTGCCCCCGCCGTCACCCATCTCCACCAACCCCTCACGCCGCCGCATCAAGCCGTCCGCATGTCACTCCCGAGGTGGCAGCGAATACGCACGACCGCACAACCATCACGCGAAAAACGACCGTCTCCGTTGGGGATCGCTTCAGGCTGATGAATAATGGCGGCTAGTCGGAACCGAGCGTGCCACGCAGTTGATCGAGGCCGCCAAGCGCTCCATCGGCCAGCACCACGGGCCGGCGTATCGGCTGCAGGCCCGCCACACCTGCCAAGACCTCAACACATGGCGCAGGCGCCTGACTGAGATCGAGCACGACATCGACGGCCTGCTCGACAGCAACGAGGTCGGCCAGCTGCTGCTCAGCATCGACGGCATCGGCCCGCAAACGGCCGCCCGCATCATCGCCGCCGTGGGCGACCCGGCGCGCTTCAAAAGCGCCGCCGCGTTCGCCGCCTATGTCGGCGTCGTGCCCGGCCTCAAGCAGTCCGGTAAGAACGGCAGCCGCCGCGCCGCCTGCGCACCTATGGGCAATGCCCGCCTGCGCAGGGCGCTGTGGATGCCGGTCGTGGGCGCAGTCCGGCGCAACGCCTGGCTCAAGCCGTTCTATGACGGCCTCATCGCCCGCGGAAAGCCACCCAAGCTCGCCCTTGTCGCCGCCATGCGCAAGCTGCTCCACGCCGCCTACAGCGTCACCACGAACCGCAAGCCGTTCACGATCAAACCTGTCGAAGCGTGAAGAAAACACTTGCTGGAGGAGACGGTATCTCACTGGGCCATCAGGAAGCGTCCCTCTGTTGCGATCCTGGCCTCCTGAGGGTCCTGAACAGCACCCAACGCTGTCAGGAACGGCCACACTGGCGAAGCATCGCAGAACATCCCAATCTTGCCTCTGTTGCTGGGCTGCACGGCACCGCCGAGCCACGAAACCAATGTCGCGACGGCTCGCTCTACCGGACGGTTGCTCGTGAGGTTCGGGACCACCGTCGGTTGATCGAGTGCTACGAGGGTGTAGCGGCTACTTGACGTGGCGTCCGCAATGAAGCGGAGCACCTCATCGAAGCCGACCAGCACCGGCGGATGCCAGCGGATTGGCGCGCCGTCGCTGATGGTCACTGCACAGATGGCACCCGGAGCTTTGGCGTTCCCGGCCCATGCGCTGTCAAAGCCAATGAAGGTTTCCATGCCGCGAAGGTGCCGGAACATTCGCCAGCATGTCGAGCGCCGCGAATGCTGCATTCTTGGACAGGGTATGACCGGGCAGGATCACGCACATGACAGCACCCGGGCGGCGCCCCAACGCGCCCCAGGAGCGCCCCAGTGAGCACTGCGATCGTGCCCGCTATGGATCCGGCCGCCCTTTGCGGCGCCATCTTTGAACAAGTGCTCAACGTCGACCGGGAGCAGCAGGCTACCTATGCTGGGCTGGCCGCGCCGCGCCGCCGTGTGATCCAGCGGACGGCTTGCAGCGTCTGGAGCGGTCAGGTCCAGCGCGAAGCGCAACGATTCCGGCAAGTCCTCGTGGCCCTCTGGCGATCTCCTGGCGGGGCTGAATACAGCCCTCGGCCAAGTCCCCGCACACCCTGTCCCACCACGGCCCTTCCGCAACTGCCCCGCTGCTTCCCCGCAACTGCACCCACCCTTTCCATAATAATGGCTCTGCGAATCGCAGAGTGCAACGAGTTCTTGTCTCATGCGTCAAGGCTCTCAGGGCCGTTGTCCTCTCGTCGTCACGCATGAAGCGCTCGCCGCTGGAAAGAATTTGTAAGGCGGTTCAGAACCCGCGTAGTGTTCGAGCTCGGTGGACACGCCAAAAAAAGGCGGCCTCCGAAGAAGCCGCCAAGTTTAGGGAGGAAACGTCCTGCAACGCGACACGCGCGTTGCAGGACTGAGGCTTACCAAGCGCACCTCATTGCACAAACGATATTTTGTGCGGCGCACAAGCGCGATTTTGCACTGCACAAATTCCATGCCTGTGCATCCACACTGGACCATTTCGTCGTCCCACACCAAGCTGACGCAGCCTTCTGCTTGCTCCATCCAGGCAGACGGGTCCAAGCTCCTGCCATGTTCGCCGTCGATGAAGAAGCCGCCCATGCGATCCGCCAAGCCTGTCAGGACGGGGGCGAGCTGTCCGGCGTGGTCGAGTTGCGCCGCCGGTTCCCTGGCATCGCCGACAATGCGCGGGCTCGGCTGTGCTTAGAGGCGATCATAAGCTGGGGGCCGCCGACGCCCTCCCCGGAACAAGGGCCAGCACCGCGCAAGGCACGCCCAAGGACACGGCGCAGGCAGGTGACGTAGCCTGCATCGCAGCCCGGGTAGATGTTCCACCATGCCAGTCGGGCACCTGATGCAATAAGACAGAGATTTGGCTTTCTATAACTGCACATTCGGCGTTGCTGGGGTGCAGCATGGGCAGCACCTATGCGGACACTTACGGCAAGGGTCCAAGCGCTGCCGGATAGGCCGCCGATGTCTGTCCTCAGCTCACAATGTCCATGCCAATACCATGCGTTCTCAACGCTCTGCAGCATTCTTGCGACCCGCCAACAAGTAACGAAAATGTTACTGAAAGCATGTTGAAGAGCGGTTTGGGCTAAACTACCTGGCTGCTCGTCGAGGCCTGAGGGATCGACGCACAACCGCCACAACAACCTATGAACCATGTTGCTTCAGGAGGATATGGTGATGAGGACTTACGACTTTGCGCCCCTGTTTCGCTCCACGGTTGGCTTTGACCGACTGTTCGACATGATCGACAACGGTGTCCGCCCAGACTGGCCGCCTTACAACATCGAGAGGAACGGCGAGAACCAGTATCGCATCAGCATGGCCATTGCAGGATTTGCGCCAAGCGAGATTGAGCTGATCCAGCAGGGCAATACCCTGCACATCACGGGGCAGAAGAAGACTGAGTCGAAGCAGCAGGAGATGCTGCACCAGGGCCTGGCGTCGCGCAGCTTCAAGCAGACGTTCAATCTGGCCGACCACGTGAAGGTCACCTCGGCTGACCTGGAGAACGGGCTGCTCCTGGTCGAATTGGTTCGCGAGATACCCGAGCAGCTGAAACCTCGTCGGATCGAACTCGGCTCCCGTGCTGCGACCTTCACAGGTCGGGACAACCAGCAGAAGCTCGTCCAGGAAAACGCGGCCGAACGGCAGGCGGCCTGACGCGAAGCAGCACGATCGACAATCTCAGCCTCCCGGCAAACGCCGGGAGGCTCCTGGCTGGGGAGATTGGAAATGAATGGAAGACAAATCACAGGCATCAATTTCTTCAACAAAATTTCGCGTCCGGAACTCCCATCGGCTGAGACCCCGCAACGCCTTGCAACAGGTTTCATGCATCCCGACGCGGTGGTGAGTGACTTCTGGCTGACGCACGCTGAAAAGCGCGAGATCCTTGCCTCCTGGGCATCCGATGCTCGTGCGGTTCCGGATGCGCCGGCGCTGCGTCAGCTGGACAATGGCGCGGTTGTCCGCATCGACGACGTTCTGCGGGCGTTGAAGTCCCTCAATAAAGGTGAGGCTTTTGAACATACAACGTTCGATCCTTTCCGGTCGTCCAAACGTGGGCGCATTCGCCCGCCACTTTGGTTGAGATTGCCTCCACGGCGAGGCTGGCCTGACGATGACGACCCCCCGCCGTGCCCGGCAACGATTGCTGGGCCGCTTGGCGGTCCCCTATTGGGTGGAGAGACCGCCGATCTGGGTTTGGCGTTGGCTGCGTAGTACTTACCTCGGCCCAAACAGACTCCAGGCTAAGTGGCTCATGGCTACCAAAGCTGGACTCATCCGCTGCCACCCTCGATCTTGCCAAGCATCTTCTTCACCCAGTCCACGGTAAGGCCGCCAGCCGGCCTTACCTTCCAGCCCCACAAGCAACCCGCGATTGGGCCTAGGGGCGGCGCAACCGCACTCGGCACCTGATCGAGCTGGCGGCCTTGTCGCCAAGGCGGAGGCGGGCCGGGCTGCACCTGCTGTTTGTCCTGAGTGGGGTGATGCAGGCCCTCGTGGGCAATGTGTCGCATGCTCCAGGCAAGCAAGGACACTAAGCCACCCCACTCGTGCGAGGCGGGCCGGAGGAGGCAAGGACAGCACCATGGACGGAAGCTAAGTAGAAGCGGCTTTCCATAACTGCATATTCTGCGACAAGCGGGACCGGGCGGGGTCAGCCGGGTCAGAGGCTCGGCCGGGGCCCGTGGCATAGGTGGCCATGCGCCCGCGGGTGCCCGCGCCGCCGCACGCATGTATGGTGTCGCAACAAGGAACCAGGGAGGAAGAGGATGGCATACGAACAACGCGACTACTACGACGGCCTGTCGGGGCACGCTCCCCTTTCCGGGAACCATAACAGCGCGGCCTACCAAGACGGTAAGCGGCTCCGGGAAATTCAGCAGAACGCCGACTACAGCTTCGAGAGCTTCCAGAACTTCTCGGTCAACGTCCTATGCCTTCTCGCGCTCGTGGTGATGGCCGCCATCGCCGCGGCGGCCTGGAAAGCGGCCGAGCCGGCCATAGCCGAATGGACGCGCATGACGGCCCGCTTCATCCCCTACTGGGCCTTCGGGCTCGGCATGTGGGCGGCGACCGCGAGCGGCGAGAACGCCGCGCGCATCCTCTTCACGTTGGCGCTTATCTCGGTGGAGCTCCTCGCCTTCGCGCACCTGAACGTGGCCGCGATCGCGCTCTCGGCGGGGCTCCTGGGCGTAGTCTGGTTCCGGCCCTTGCGGGCCCCCTGCCCCGACCTGGCCGTACGGCTCACGGCTTTCGCCGCCGTCGCCGCCGTGACGGCGGCGACGGGCGCGGGAGGCCGCCTGACCGCCGCCAGCTACGGCTTCATACTCGGCCTCCACCTGGTCGGGTCATCGATCGGGCTATGGCTGACCGCCGCAGGCCGCGCTACGCCGACCGCCACCAAGGCGATGACGGCTGCGGCCGCGGCCGCGGCGCTGGCCATGCGATTCGTGCTCCTATAGACAGACGTCGCGTCCCGGCACGTTCACGGCCGACCGACGCCGGAGGTCGGCCGAGCCGGTCCCAGGTGTCGAATGCGTGGGCGTAAAGACCTAACTCGCTCCAATCGTTAGGTGGCATGTGCCCACCGTGGATGTTCTTGCCGATGGTGCAACCGCGTGCGAGCATTACACGCAATGCACGTTAAGCAAGTTAAGCAGCCATGCGCACCATAGCCGTCGCTATGCAGAAGGGTGGCAGCGGCAAGACCACCACCGCCGTCAACTTGGCTGCCACTCTGGCCGAGGCCGGTCAGCGCGTGCTGCTGGTAGACGTGGACCCCCAGGCCAACGCAACGAGCTGGTACGCCATCCGCGATGCAGGCAAAGGCATGTTCGCGTGCTTATGTGATAATACACGTATAGACACCATCATCACCAATACGGGCACTGCCGGCGTGGACGTAGCCCCAGCCTCGACCTGGCTTGTAGGAGCCGAACGCGCCCTTGCTGCCGAGGTCGGTGCGGAGACGCTGCTGCGGCGCCGGCTACGGGACGTGGCAGGCGGCTACGACGTGGCGTTGATCGACACCCCGCCCACGTTAGGCATCCTGACCGTGGCGGCGCTGGTGGCAGCCGACCAGGTGCTAGTGCCCGCGCGGCGCACGTCCTGGCGTTGAACGGCCTGGCCCAACTGCTGGACACGATCGACACGGTGCGGGACCGGCTGAACGACAAGCTGGAGGTGCTGGGCATCATCCCGTGTCGGCTGGACGCTCGCACCCGCCACGGCCCCGAGGTGGTGGCCGAGCTGCATAAGCGGTTCCCGGCCGAGACGTTTGCTACCTCAATCCGGGAGAACGTCAGGTTGGCCGAGGCGCCATCGTTCGGCTTGCCGACCACGAGCTACGACACCCGGAGTGCCGGCGCCGACGATTACCGCGCGCTGGCCGGTGAGGTCCTGGCGCGATGGAACAAGGGGAGGGGCTGACCATGGCACGCAAGGCAAGCACGATAGGCAGCAATCCGCTGGACCAAGTGGTGCCCCTGCGCCGCGCCGATCCGGCGCCCGAGCCGGAACCGGCCAGGCCACCCCGCGAGCGCGTCACCATCGCCTTGCCGGCCGACCTGATGGAGCGCGCCCGCAACGCCGTGTACTGGACGCCGGGTGCCACCCTGGCCGGGCTGGTGGAGGATGCTGTAGCTGATGCTCTGGACCGGGTGGAGCAGGAGAATAGTGGCCCGTTCAGGCCGCGCAGCAGCAACCTCAAGCCAGGCCGGCGCATGAAGGCATGATTTGATATCAAAGCCTGAAATGCACGTAATTCATGTTTTGGTGCTATCTGCTTTCGGTCACAGCCAGGTTAGCCGCCGTCTTCGTGGCTCAAGAATTCCAGCCTTCAAGGGGCACCACATCCACCCATCCGCTTCCGCTCTGGTGCCAGCAGGCATCGTCTGTGCGCCGAGGGCGCGGATAAGGCCGCATTGTAGATCTGGCAGAACGGGTGCAGGCGGAGCTGGAGGGAGCGACACGCTGACGGTGGATCACCAGTTGTTCGATCTGATGACCCACCAAGCTCTTTCAGATAGATCGTCCTGGAAGAACCATCATCCAGCCATCTGACGGGTTACCCGATACCAAGGACTCTGGTCCTTCGATTGTGATTTGCTGACCACTGATTCCAGTCAGCAAGACCTTTACCGTCCCTACCAGACTGGGTTGTTCAAAGACTCCTCTCCCAATAAACCCTGAAACCCCACGCACTTCCACCTCATTGCCAACCATCACTTTGTTCTCCCGTTATCGCCCCCGCTGACGCAGCAACGCTCCATCACAGTAAGCGTCTGGTGATGGCCGCCTTGTTGGCCTGGGGCTGATTTGGTCTGCTTCT
>CAXTGN010000031.1:9022-19043 GCA_964243455.1 uncultured Acidobacteriaceae bacterium | reverse complement strand
TGAGGCTGGTTTCGTTGGAGCCGCTCTGGTAGAGGTAGCGGGTGACACCGACGGATTCTTCGATGAAGTCTTCGAGGACGGAGGCGTGGAGGATGGCGTCGTGCTTGATGCCGGTGATTTTGCCGTCGTGGTTCGCTGCAATCTTGATCATGTTGACGGTGCTGGGACGCGCACCAACGGGACCAAACATCTGTTCGCGACCGAGGACGAGCTTGACGGGCTTGTTGACGATCTTGGCGGCCATGGCGGCAAGGACGACGTGGGACCAGGCTGAGCCCTTGGAGCCGAAGCCGCCGCCGACGATCGGGCAGGAGACATGGACGTCGTCCTGGGCGATGTTGAGGATGCGGGCGAGCGACATCTTGACGCCGGAGATGTACTGGGTGGTGTCGTAGACGTTGAGCTTCTCGCCCTCCCACCAGGCGACCGTGGCGTGCGGTTCCATGGGGTTGTGGTTCTGGACGGGGGTGATGTAGGTCTGCTCGAGCTTGACCTGGGCTCCAGCGAGGGCCTGGCCTACGTCGCCGCGCTTCTGGGTGTTGGGGGCGTGGCTGCGTGTCTTCGGGGGCCGCGCCTCACCGAGGCGGTCTTCAAAACCGAGCAGGGCGGGCTTGGTGGCGTACTTGATGTTGAGCAGCGGGGCGGCGGCCATGGCCTCGTTGAGCGAGCGGGCGACGATAACGGCGACCGGCTGACCGTTGAAGTCGACATCGGCGTCCTGCAGAACCTTGAGATTGCGACGCGCGGGCGGCTGGGGCTTGCCGACCTGGAGTTTGGGGGCATTGAAGGGCGTGAGGACGGCGACGACGCCTGGGGAGCGCTCGGCCGCCTTCTCGTCGATGGAGGTGACGGTGCCCGACGCGATGGTGGATTGGACCATGTAGGCGTAGAGGAGATCTTTGGCCGGAAACGGTTCTCTGAACTCGGCGACGTATTTGGCCCGCCCGGTGACCTTGGCCGCGCCTTCGTAGCGGTGCGCGGGCTGTGGGAGCGGCTTGGGCTGTTCGGGTTTCTGTTCTTGCGTTTGCATTTAAGCTTGGGCTCCGTTGGTGGCCTGCGTGAGGGCGCGGGTGATGCAGTTCTTGGCTAGCTGGAGTTTGAAAGCGTTGTCCTTGTAGCCTTTGGCGCCGCGAAGGGCGATGTCGGCGGCCTGCTTGAAGGTGGCTTCGGTTGCGGGTTTGCCGATGAGGGCGTGCTCGGCTTCCGGCGAGTGCCAGGGCTTGTGGGCGACGCCGCCGAGAGTAAGACCTGCGGACTTGATGGTGTCGCCCTCGAGTTCAAGGCCGGCGGCGACCGAGACCAGAGCAAAGGCGTAGGACTGGCGATCGCGGGCCTTCAGGTACCAGGAATTTTTCGAGAACTTGGCGGACTCAGCGGGCAGAGTGACGGCCATAATCAGTTCGTCGGGGCGAAGTTCCGTGTCGCGCGTCGGGTCATCGCCTGGGAGGCGGTGGAACTCGCGGACCGGGATGGAGCGCTTGCCTTTGGGACCCTGAATTGCAACTGTCGCATTCAGGGCGGACATGGCCACGCTCATATCGCTGGGATTGGTGGCAATGCAGGTATGGGGCGAGGTCGCGCCCTCATCGGTCTGGCCGAGGATGGCGTGAATCCGGTTGAAGCCGACGAGGGCACCGCAGCCACTGCCGGGCTTGCGCTTGTTGCACGCCGGGAAGGCAGTATCCGTGAAGTAGTAGCAGCGGGTGCGCTGTAAGAGATTACCGCCGGTGGTGGCGAGGTTGCGGAGTTGCGGGCTGGCGCCGGAGAGCAGAGCGAACGAGAGCAGGGGATAGTTGGCGACGATGTCGGGGTGGTTGGCGAGATCGGAGTTGCGGACGGAGGCGCCGATGGTGGCACCCCCTGCGCTGGCCTGGAGCTTGTCGAGGCCGATGTGGTTCACGTCGACAAGCGCGTTGGGCTGCTCGACGCCGTACTTCATGAGGTCGACGAGGTTGGTGCCGCCGGCGAGGAACTTTGCATTATGCGCCGAGCCGGCGTGAATTGCGGCTTCCGGGGCGTCAGCGCGGGTGTAGGTGAAGGGAATCACTGGGAGATCTCCTGGCTTACTTCTGGGGCTAAAGCCCCCTTTGCCTTGGTGCTGATACAGCACGGCTGAAGCCGTGCTCCTTCGAATCTGGTGTGGCGGAGGCTCAGGCTCGCGCTTCGGCTCTCGCGCTGGGCAATACAGAGATCCTTCGCTTCGCTCAGGATGACGGCGGTGGTGGCCGGAAGAGAAGTGCCAATCCGGCCCATCGGCTAAGCGGAGGTTTGGGCGACAGCGCGGACGGCGGCGACGATGTTGGGGTAGGCGCCGCAGCGGCAGATGTTGCCGCTCATGCGCTCACGAATTTCTTCATCGGTAAGGGTGGGGCGGGTGGTCTTGCCGGTCTCGAAGCTGACCTGGGAGAGTTCGCCGCGTTTTTGTTCTTCGATGAGGGCGGCGGCAGAGCAGATTTGGCCGGGGGTGCAATAGCCGCACTGGTAGCCATCGTGTTCAAGGAAGGCAGCCTGTACGGGATGAAGGTTGTTCTCGTCCCCGAGGCCTTCGATGGTAGTGATTTCGTAGCCCTGAGCGGCGACGGCGAGGGTGAGGCAGGAGTTGGCGCGCCGGCCATCGAGCAGAACGGTGCAGGCACCACACTGGCCGTGGTCGCAGCCTTTCTTGCTCCCGGTGAGATCGAGCTGTTCGCGCAGGAGATCAAGGAGAGAGGTACGGGTGTCGACCGTAACCTGGTGCTGCTGCTTGTTGATGGAGAGGGTCAGCGGAAGGGATTGGACGCCGGCGGCAGAGGCCTGCTGCGCGGTGGCAGCGGGGCTGAGACCAGCGGCAACACCCGCGGAGACGACTCCGGAGGCGGCTAGAAATTGGCGGCGTGTGAGTTGGAGTTGCGCGTCTTGTTCGACGGCGGCTTCGTCCATCTCGACATCAAGTACTTCAGAACAGGAACTCAAGGCAGCCTCTCGGTGTCGTTGCGTTGCGGCAGTTGAGGGTATGACGACGGTGTGCGACAGAAGGGAAGACGTGTCGACACATCGGTTTGGATGCCCTAAACATCGAGCCGGTGCCACAGGCCCTGTGACCGATGGTTTATCCGTGTAGGTGAATGATCTGAAGCGACTTATTTCGATTCCAGGAGAACTATCTTGCAGAGGAGCCAAGGGTACAGGTTTGCAGTCGTGATAACGGGCGCTGTTCTGCTGAGCGCTATGTGGGCACAGGAGCCAGCTCGTCCGCGCAGGGCAGATGAGCCCGCCACGGACACGCGCCAGGCGAACGAACCGGAGCAGGGTAAGGATGCCGCGCAGCCGATACCGCCCGAGAAGAGCTCGGTGACGCAGCATGTGTGGACGGCGGGTGGACACAATCTGCACTACACGGCCACTGCGGGCAATTTGCTGATTCGCGACGAGAACGAAAAGCCGAACGGCAGCCTTTTCTACGTGGCCTATACGCAGGACGGTGTTCCGGCGCGCGAACGGCCGGTGACGTTCTTTTACAACGGCGGGCCTGGGTCAGCGACGATCTGGCTGCATATGGGGTCGCTTGGCCCGGTGCGCGTGATTACGGCGAGTCCGGAGGCGACGCCCGCTGCGCCGTTCCGTTGGGTGCCCAACGAGTCGAGCCTGTTGGACAAGTCGGACCTGGTGTTTATCGATGCTCCCCTGACGGGCTTCGCGCGCGCGGTAGGCAAAGGCACGGCGAAGGAATTCGCAGGCACGGATGCGGATGTTCGCGCATTTGAGAAGTTCATCGTGCGGTACATCACCGTGAACCAGCGGTGGGAGTCGCCAAAGTTCTTGTTTGGGGAGAGCTACGGGACGCCACGGTCGGCGGCGCTGGTGGCAGCGCTTGGTAATGATGGCGCGGCGTTCAACGGGGTGACGCTGTTGAGTTCGATCCTGAACTATGGTGTGCGGATCCCGGGCTATGACACGGAGGCTGTGGGGTACTTTCCGACCTATGCTGCCATCGCCTATTTCCACAAGAAGGTCCCGCAAACGGGTTCGTTAGCGGACTGGGTGGAAGAGGCGCGCAGGTTTGCTCGCGGGCCGTACCTCTCGGCATTACAGCAGGGCGATCGGCTGCCCGCCGCGGAGTTTAACGCGATGGCAGAGCAGGTGGCGCACTTCACGGGATTGAGTGTGCCGTACGTAAAAGAGACCAACCTGCGCATCCAGCCGAGCCGCTTCCGGAAGGAGCTGCTACGTGGCGAGGATCAGGTCCTGGGCCGATACGACGCGCGCTTTGAGGGGTTTGACGTGGATGCGGCAGGCGAGACGCCAGGATATGATCCGTCGGATACGGGCATCTCTGGAGCGTATGTCGGGGCTTTCCATGACTACATCCAGAGCGATCTGAAGTACACGAGCTCGGAGCCATATAACCTGCAGGGCCCAGGCCTCAATCAGAACTGGGATTTCCATCATCGGCCGTCAGGAGCTCCTGCGGGACCGGGCACGCGCGGAGAGCAGGTGGTTCCAGATACAGCCGTCGACCTGGCGGACGCGATGCGGAAGAACCCCCATCTTAAGGTCTTTTCCGCAAACGGGTACTTCGATCTGGCGACGCCGTTCTTTGCGACCGAGTTCGATCTGTCTCACATGCTGCTGCCCGAGCCGCTGAGGAAGAATGTGGAGTTCGGCTATTACCCGGCCGGGCACATGGTGTACCTGAATGTGGACGCGCTGAAGATGCTGCATGCGGATATGGACCGGTTTTATGACGAGGTGGCGGGGCGGTAGCGGGGAAGTGCTTAAGGGAGAAGTCTCTAAGCATTTCGCCGACCGGCTGAAATGGCGCAATCCGGAGTCGCCTGTATATGTCGCGAGCGGGCTCGGTTACAACCCAAGGGGAGATCGGAGCACCCTGTGTCGTTCATCGACGAACATAGGGCAGCCCGTACGGAAAGTCGTAGGGTTTGGAAATCCTTCTAGCTATACTTCGCTCGAGCAAGCAGGGGTTTTATGAGCGAGTCTTCATCCGCGCCCGATGCGTCATCTCTCGCAGGAGAGACATTTGCGCATCGTCCTTCTACGCGTGGCAGCCTTCGCAAGATCTTCTTGGGCGCCGATGGAATGCGAGCAGGATGGAGTTTCGTCCTGTTCTATACGATCATCACGATTTTGCAGTTCCTGGTGAAGAGTGGCTTCAAGCTCTTACACCAAGTAGATCCCGACCAGCTTCGACGTATTGCCAGGGATCCTGGCGATCTGGTGATCACGTGTGGAGTACCCTTTGTGGTTGTCGCTGTTGCGACATTTCTGATGTCCCGAATCGAACGCCGGTCACTGAGTACCTATGGTATCGGCGCGACGCCAGGCGCGATTCGTCAATTTGTTAAGGGTGTCTTCTGGGGTGCCGCCCTGCTTTCGCTGCTCGTGCTGGCGCTTTGGCGGTTTCACCTCCTTGCCTTCGATGGCCTTCTGCTCTCGGGATCGAACCTGGTGCGCTTCTCCATTGAGTGGGCGATCGGCTTCTTGTGCGTTGCCCTGTTCGAGGAGGCCAGCTCACGAGGTTTTATCCTTTTCACTTTGTCGAGAGGTGTAGCGGGCTCGCTACGCTTCACTCGTGCTGCTCCTCATGCCAAGCAGATCGGGTTCTGGGTGACAGCCGTGCTGCTTTCCTGTCTGTTTGGCTATGCGCATAGCTACAACACCAGTGAGAGTGCCCTGGGTCTGTTTGCTGCCGGTCTGCTTGGTTTTGCTTATTGTGTCTCTCTCTGGCGCACCGGATCACTGTGGTGGGCCATCGGCATGCACGCCTCCTGGGATTGGGCACAATCCTTCTTGTATGGGGTGGCTGACAGTGGGCACGTTGTGCGCTTCACGCTGCTGAGTTCGCATGTGCAGGGCCCCACGGTTCAGTCCGGGGGACCCGTTGGGCCAGAGGGGAGCATCTACGCCATCCCTACAATCCTGCTTAGTTTTGCAGTCGTTCTGTTGACGCTGCGCCGTACAGGATGGCCAGCAAAGGGGGGCAGCCTGGCTTCTGTACCTGGCGACGATATCGAGCCCCTGTCCGCGCCAAAGAGGCAGATTTCGCCGTCTCACGATGCGCCGCATCGATCGTGAATGTGCGAGAGCATGCGTGAGGGGCGTACAGAACACGGCCGTTCGCCCGGGTGAACGGGCTGCCCATCGCGACATGTATTGGTTTACCGGGCCGTAACACGGTAAAATGAACTGTTGCGGTCGGGCGCCTGGGCGCGCTCGCCGTGTGCAGGGAGGAAGCAGGGAAATGGCGAAGCGCCGTGGCAATCCAAACTGGGGCAAGCCGGAGCCGATTGGCCCGGTAGTTCCTACCATTACGTCGTTTGAGCAGATTGTGAAGGAGTACAAGCTGACACCGGACCAATATGTGCGCTCAACGCGGTTGCGTGAGTGGGCGCGCCGGAATAAGAACTCGAAGTACATCCCGGAGGCCTTGCTGGAGGCCTGGGGCTTTGAGATCGAGTCAACGCTGTAGCAGGATGTCAGGATGAAGGGTGTGACGCATCGGGCAGAACGCAGATTCCCTTCGGGAATGACAACAAAGAAGAAGGATCGGAGGCCGCCCGCGTGGGCGGCCTTTTCGTTCGCGGGTATGCTGGGAGTGGCATGAGCGAAAAGGCAAAGTTCGCCTCCATTGAGGAGGCCGTTGAGGATCTTCGGGCCGGCCGTTTGATTGTGGTCGTCGACGACGAGGATCGCGAGAACGAAGGCGACCTGACGATCGCGGCTGAGTTCTGCACGCCGGAGGCGATCAACTTCATGGCCCGGTTCGGCCGCGGATTGATCTGCGTGACCATGACCGAGGAGCAGGCGGATCACCTGCGACTGTCGCCCATGGTGCAGGACAATAGCTCCCGATTTGGGACGGCCTTCACGGAGTCGATCGAGGCCCGTGAGGGGGTGACGACGGGGATCTCGGCGGCCGATCGGGCGCACACGATTCAGGTGGCGATCTCGCCGAATTCGACGGCACACGATCTGGCGCGGCCGGGTCATGTGTTTCCGTTGCGGGCGCGGAGAGGCGGCGTGCTGGTGCGAGCCGGGCAGACTGAGGCGTCCGTGGATCTGGCCCGGATCGCAGGGCTTACGCCCGCAGGGGTAATCTGCGAGATCATGAACGAGGATGGCACCATGGCGCGTGTGCCGGACCTGGTCGCGTTCTGTGAGCAGCACGGGCTGAAGATGGTGACGGTTGCCGACCTGATCCGGTATCGCATGCAGAATGAGCGATATGTGAACCGGGTAGCCGAGGGTTTGCTGCCGACGGCGCACGGCGAATTTCGCGTGATCTCCTACGAGAGCGAGATCGAAGGCGGGCAATCGCATGTGGCGCTGGTGCGCGGTGATGTACGCAGCGCGATCAAGGCGGGCGAGGCCGTGCTGGTGAGGATGCAGCCGCATTGCCTGGCCGGTAGCGTCTTCGGCTCCACTCTTTGCGATTGCAAGACCACGATCGATGCGTCATTGAAGGCCATTGCGGAGGAGGGCCGTGGAGCCCTGATTTATCTGCATCACACGCAGCGCGGCTTTGGTGTCGACCGGGCCAGTGGCGATCCGAAGCGGATTGTGTTCCATCGAACAGGTGAGGCGCGAGAACGTGGACCGGACCAAGAACAGCGAGTCCTGCGGGAAGTGGGTTTAGGCGGACAGATCCTCTCCGATCTAGGCATTTGCAGAATTCGACTGCTTACGAACCATCCGACGCATGTGCCGGCTCTCCAGGGTTTCGGTATGGAGATCGTTGAATGTGTTCCGCTGCAGGCAGCCGCTTCATATCGTTGAGTTGGCCCCTTTCACTGAACAATGATGGTCAGAATCACGGAAGAGGACAGGGCGGCGCCCTGCGTTGAGCGTGCGGTGACCTGGTAGGTATATGTGCCCGCCGGCGTGTACGGTGCACCCACAGTGCCTGAGCCGCTGGCGCAGCCGCACAGGCTGCATGCGCCCACAGCGGTTGCGAGGAGCAGGACGAAATTCAGTGCGCCTTGCCATGAGGTCGCTCGCCGACCCTTCCAGAGAAGGGTAGGAAGAAACAGCCACGCGAGCGGTAGAAGCGAGGCGGTGCTGATCCCGCTATCGGTGGAGATGGAAACGGACCCTGTCCCTGGGCCGCTTGTGAGCGGCATGGTGGTGGTCGAAAGCGAGCAAAGGGCGTTGGCGGCCGGTGAGATTGGTGTGCACGTCAATGAGATGGGCGCGTCGTATCCGCCCCGGGGTGTGACGAGGAGGGGAAACGCCGCGGTTGCGCCGCTGCTGAGGTTTGCGGTAGCGGTCGCGGTGCCATTTACAGACAAGGTGAAGCCAGGTGTCTCCGCTCCAGTTCCCGACAGGGGTATGAGAGTCGGGCTAGCTGGGTCGGTACTGGCAAGCCGCAGTGTGGCTGCTTTCGGACCGGACTGGGATGGTGAGAAGGTAACCTCCGCCGTACAGGTTTGACCAGCGGCAAGAGAGGCCTGCGGGCAGGTGGAGGTTACGCCGAAAAGCGAGGCGTCCGGGCCCAAAATCGCTAGGCCCGTAGCACCTAGTGCCGCAGTCCCTGCATTCGAGATGTGAAGGGACTGGGCGACGCTCGTTTCGAGCGGAACCGTTCCGAAGTTGAGGGAGGTGTGGTCGGTTGTCAGCCGCCCTGCAATGCCGTTGCCGCTCAGTTCGACGCTTAGCGGCTTGGGCGTACCTGTAGAGGCGAGCGTCAGAGATCCAGTGCGCGGGCCCGTGGCAGTGGGCGAGAAGCTGATCGTCAGGGAGCAGCTTTGCGCTCCCGGCAGGTTGCCGCCCTCCGTTGGGCAGGTACCGCCTGTTGCGGTGAAGTCGCCTGTTGTTTGGGGCTGGCTGAGCGCTATCGGGAGTGGCGTGGTGTTTTGGACTGTCAGGGTCTGTTGCGCACTTGATCCGAGGACGACAGATCCGAAGGCGAGGTTTGTGGCGCTGATCTGGAGTGGCGTGGATGCAGCGTAGCCGAGCAGGCTGACGAAATCCAGCGGATTGGCCGCGTCGCTTGTGATGTCGAGCACGGCTGTGTGGGCAGACTCGGAAGAGCCGCCCGCAGGCGTGAAGGCGACAGAGATCGTGCAAACGGCGAGGGGCTGCACAATGCGGCAGTCTGTGGTGGCCGGGAAGTCGGACAGCGTAGTCACTCCCGCGATGGTGACCGGCACGGATCCCGTGTTGCGCAGCAGGATGGACTGCAAGGAAGATGCTGTGCCGGGAGGCGTATCGGGGAAGGTCAGGGCCGTCCGCGAAAGCGTGTAGACAGGAAGCGTCGTCGTGCTTACCGGCGTTACGGTCGAGGGTATGGCGAGCCCCATAAGGTACACCGTGTCCGCGCTTGAGGGGGCATCGCTTTCGATCAGGAGTGTGCCGGGATCGGCCCTGGGAGCGCTCGAGGTGTTGGCGGCGATCTGGTATAGCGGCGTGTAGCTGAGGGTAAGGGTGCAGGATGCGCCTGCTGCCAGCGTGTCACAGCTACCCATGGCGTGAAAGGGCGCGCTGGTGGTGAGTCGGCGGAGGTGGATGGATAGCTCGCCCGTGTTGGTGAGCGTGAGGCTGCTCGTGGCGCCCTCGCCCGAGGCGACCTGGCCAAAGCTCAGGGGCGCGTCTGGAGCAGTTCCGGAGGAGACCGTCAAGGCTCCGTTGGCGAGGGCGTAGCCATGCGTGTAAAGCGTGGTTTGGGCCAGGATGGAGCCGTCCTGCGCTGTGGCCGTTGCCATAATCGAACCGGTGAGGGAGCCGGCGCTCGCCGGAACGAACAGCACCGAAAAAATGCAGCTTGCGCCGGGCGCTAAGGCGTCGCAGTCCGGCAAGCCCGCAAGCGGGAAGTTTCTTGAGCCAGCAAGAGCGATTCCGACTGAGGAGGACGAGGTGTTTGTAACCGTAAACTGCCGGACCTGCCCGACGGTGTTGATGTCCGCCGTGCCGAAGTCGGCCTGCGTTGGAAAGATGGAGAGTCCGGAGGTGCTGGCCGTCAGATTGGCGGTAAGGGGGATGGCGTAGAGGGTCTGGAAACTCTGGCCCGAGCTGTCGACGTAGGTGA
>CAXTGN010000031.1:0-9012 GCA_964243455.1 uncultured Acidobacteriaceae bacterium | reverse complement strand
TCCGGTGCCTGGGGAGTTCTGTGGTGTGTACCTGACAGAAATTCCGCAGGTTTGTTGGGGTGCCAGATTGTTGCATGTGGTGCTCGGGACGAAGGCGGCGTTGTCGGAGGAGACGGAACCCGTTTGGATGGATGAAGTGGACGTGTTCTTGAGTGTGATGGTCTGGGTTCCGTTCGTTTCGAACACCGCAGCTACGGGGCTGAAGGACAGACCGAGGTCTGGGGATCCCGTTCCCGTGAGAGCTGCAGTGACCGTGCCCGCGCCGGTGACGACGGTCAGCGTGCCGAAACGGGGGCCGTTGGCCGTAGGCGTGAAGGACACCTCAATTGCGCAGGATGCGGTGGGCTGCAGCGTTCCGGTGCAGGCGTAGGAGGAGGGCCCGAGGACAAAGTCGCCGGTCGCGGCGATGCTCTGGATGTTTACCGTCTGAGAGCCGGGAACCAGATCGATGAGGGTGAAGGTAGTGGGTGCGGAGCTGCTGTTTATAGGGACAGCGCCAAAGCTGATCTCCGAGGGGCTGAGCTGTAGAGCGTCCGCAGGCAGACCCGTGCCTTCCAGGGATATCTGATAAGGGTTTCCTGCCGGGTCGGATGAGACCTGCAGCGTGCCCTCGGTCGACGCGGGGGACTGGGGCCAGAACTGGACGCCGATCCAGCAGTTAATGCAGGTGGCCGTCGCCGTCGAAGAAAATGCGGACGCGGGTAACGTGCCGTGGCCGCTGCCGTCATCCTGCAAGATGGCCACGGCGAAGGGGCTTCCACTCACATGGACGTTGAGCCTCCGCAGGGAATTCTGCACCTGCACCCAGCGCACTGCGGGCTCCCCGACCGTGGTCTCTCCTAAGGTCAAGGCGCTTTCTCCGGACGAAAGGAGGGAGGTGCCCGTGCCCTGGACGCTTACGGTGGCTGGTTGGAAGGTGCTGCCTGCCGTGACTGTGAGCAGGCCTTCGCGAACACCGGTCAGAGAGGGCGCGAAGTGGAGAGTGAGGCGCATGTGGAGCCGCCCTCTATTTCGGTTCCGCACGTGCTTGTGAACGTGAAGTCGCCCAGCAGCGAGATGGCCACTGGAAGTGCGCTGGAAGAGGTGTTCGTGATCTGAACGACCTGTGTTTCCGTTGAAACGCCAGATACGGGAACCGGCGCAGCGAACTGGACGGCCGCGGGCGAGACGAGCAGGGCGGAGGCGGGCAGGGAGGGAGAAGCCATTGGGCCGGCGACGGTTTCACCCGTGACCAGGACGGTGAGGCCACCCTCCAGCACCAGGGTCATGCTGTCCAGGGCGGGCGTGGATGTTTGGACGTAGGTGAGGCCGATCCGACAGACGCTTTCGGGTTCCAGTGTTGACGGACACCCATCGTTGACCTGAAATGGCGAGTCTTCCGGCAGCTCGAGGAAGTTATGGGCGATGGGCAGGGTCGACGCGTTGGAGAGGTACAGGAACCTGGGCAGGCGAGAGGCTGGTGAGCCCCCTGGGGGCCGAAGACGATCTCTGTGGCGGAGACGGAGAGGGAGGATGCCTGGGTAAAACCTGTGACGAGGAGATCCCGTGATCCGAGCTTCCAAGCCGCTTTAACCTGTCCATCGTTGCTCCCCAACGTGGAGGCGGTGAGCGAGATCGTGACGGTGCAGGATGCGCCGGGTGCCAGGACGTGAGCCGCAGGGGAACCCGGGCAGGTGCTGGCGCTCTCGGCGAGCGCGTACGGGGCCGCTGACGGGATATTGTCAGGGGATGAAGCGAATGTCTGCGCAGCCGCGCCGAGATTTGTGACCGTGAACGTTCGGCTGATGGGGGAAGCTGCGCTCACGAGACCGAAGTCGAGTTCGGTCTGACTCAGCCCCAGTGGCTGCGATGTAAGCGTGGGCAGCGCGGAGAGCGACAGTGTCTGCGATGGATTGTTCGTGCCGAGAACGGTGACGGTGCCCGGACCGGAGCCGCTCAGCAGAACGCTGCACTGCTCGCCGGGAGCGAGGGTTTGCGTGCAGTTCGTGTTTACGGTGTAGACATCGGACAGAATAAGCAAACCCGAGGTGGTGACCGGACCCCTGTTGCGAAGGGTAAGCGCCGGAAGGTCGCCGGACGAGACGCTAAGGATGGCCTGGTCTGTTGAGGAGCCAAGTTGTGCCAGAAAGGCCCCGCTTCCGGTACAAGGCAGCCCCGGGGTGCATGCGGAGGGCAGAAGGTCCGCGGCACTGTTGGGAAAAAGGGCAGACGTTGACGCGGACAGGCCGAGATCGAAGGTTTGGGAGCTCAGCAGTGTCGGGTCGGTGTTTAGCGACGTGGTACCGGGGATGAGCAGTGAGGTTGCGCTCGAGTTTAGTGCGGGTGGACCCAAAGCGGTGGACATGGAGGCGCTGGCGAGATCGTCTGTCGGCGTGCCGCCAAGGCTGATCGCCTGGTCGATGGTGTCAGCAGGATCGAGGTGCAATACGTAGGCATCGCCTGGGCCGGCATGCTGTTCCCCCTCCGTAAGCGGTACGGCGAGACTACCGGTGATCCAGGCATCGCCGCTGGCACCTGAAACCAGAGTGCTTTGTGTTCCCGGAAAGAGCAGCGTGGCATCCTGCAAGGAT
Source organism: uncultured Acidobacteriaceae bacterium (assembly GCA_964243455.1). Taxonomy (GTDB): domain Bacteria; phylum Acidobacteriota; class Terriglobia; order Terriglobales; family Acidobacteriaceae; genus Granulicella. The sequence continues at coordinate 6,442 of CAXTGN010000031.1, read as the reverse complement.
TGGCCGTCGGTCGAGAGGCGGAGAACCGTTTGGTATGAGGTGTCGGTTAGCGGCCCCGGCACCCTGTCGATGGGGAATCTGCCGGAAGCGATGTCACCGGTGAGGAGCAGGGTGTCTCCGCTTGCGCTGAGCGCGACGCTTGACAGGCCGGAGCCCGGAACGAAGGTCGAGAAGATCAAGTTGTCGCCGGCCGGAGTGAGCTCGGAGATGAATCCCGAAACGCTGCCCAGCATGACGGGCTGCAAAGCGGCGAGGCTGGGGTACGCCGTTGACGAGGTAGAGCCGGCGACGTAGGCGTGGTCCAGGCTGTCCGCCACGATACCCGTCGGCGTAGTTGAGCCATGGGTGCCGCCCAGGTAGGTGGCGTACTGGAGTGTCGATCCGTCCAGGGACAGCCGCTCTACGAAGCCGTTCCCTGCGTTGCCGGAGGGCGCTGACGACTGCAAGGCGTGAGGCGTAACGGGCAGCGCGGCGCTGTAGGTGACGCCGGTGACAAAGACCGACTCGCCGGTCACGGCAAGGCCAGCCAATTGGGTTTGCCCCGCGCCAAGAAAGCTGAGGGAGTGCAGGCTCAGGTTGCTGTCAAAACGGGCAACGAAGGAGTTCAGGGAGGAGTCCGCGGCGGAGGAAAACGCTGAACCGGAAGTTCCCGCGAGCGCCCCACTGAACGAGGTGCCGCCTACGTAGATGAAGCCCTGGGCGTCCACGCGCAAGGCGACGCCAGTGTCTCCCCCCGCGCCCTGGTGTACCTCGGCGAGGACCGTCGACAGCCCAGCGTCTGTCTTGATCAAGCGAAGGCCGTCGCCCTGGTCATAGAGCAGAACGGCGCTGCCATTCGGCAGGTAGGCAGCGGCCTTCATGCTGCCTTTGTGATTGAGCGAGCGGAGGCCGTCCAAGTGAAGCAGGGAAGGGACGACCTGTTGTGCGGAGGTCGTGCCAAGCAGCGAGAACGAGAGCAACAGGCACAACAAAAGGCGAAGCCGATGCATGCAGGGTTTGGGCTGCGATGTTGCTCTGGGCGCAGCCCTGCCGAAATATGCCGAAGGTAAGCGCAGCCCTGCTCAAGCTGGAGCAGCTAGCTGTAGCCGCTGGTTCTGTAGCGGACGATACAGCGCACCGTTGGCGTGTGTCGCTTACCCCTTTGTGGCAGGCGTGAGCAGGGGCTGCAGACCTGCCGCGTGCATGGCATGCAGGAAGGCTTCGTGCGAGCTGTACAGGATGGCCTGCATGCCTGCAGCGCGAGCGGCCCGGATGTTCTCTTCGCGGTCATCGAGGAAGAGCACGTTCTCGGGCTCGATAGCGAGGCCTTCAGCAGCATGCGCATAAATCGCGAGCTCGGGTTTCGCGATGCCGAGCCGGTGAGAGAAGGTATGGTGCGCGAACTCTGCAATCCAGGCGAAGCGCGCCAGGATACCGTCTTCCATCGCATCGCCGAGGTTGGACAGGATGCCGGTCCGAACGCCTGCGGCCTGCAGCTGGGCTGCCCAGTCGATCATGGGTCCGTTCGGCTGCGTCCAGAGCGCAGTATCGGCTTCGATGAGCTTTGCGTGCTCCGCCGGTGTGAGGTCGCGACCGAGCGTCCTGGCTACCTTGTGCCAGTAAGTATCGCCGTTGAGTGCGCCGCGATCGTAATCGTGCCGAGGGCCCCAGTAGGCCGCGTGAAAGGTCTCTTCCGAAGCTCCGAACAGATCCTTCATCTGCCCCCAGGCAGTTGGGTCCGGAGGACCGGAGAGGACCAGGCCATAGTCGAAGAGAACTGCATGGATGGGAGGGGCGTTTTGGCGATCGGGCATGTGCTTACTATGGGAGCAAACGGTGCTTCCCTTGTCAAAGTGCGAGCGGGGAACCCGCTATGCTGACGGCATGCGCTTTTCGAGTCGCACCGCATGGCAGCCCGGCGTAAACGATTGGGCGGAGGCTGTGGACAAGACTCGCAACGGCACACGGCCATTGGTGGATCTCACGGTCTCCAACCCTACAGCGTGCGGCCTGGGTCCCTCGCCGGAGGAGGTGCTCAAACCTCTAAGTCTTGCGGGAGCTCTGCGCTATCTACCCGATCCGCTGGGCATGGTGCAGGCACGTGAGGCCGTCGTGGCGTATTACCGTGATCACGGCAGCTCGATCGCCACGGCGCGCATCTGCCTCACAACCAGTACCAGCGAGGCGTATAGCTTTCTGTTTCGGCTGCTGTGCGATCCAGGGGACGAAGTGCTGATCGCGCGGCCCAGCTACCCCCTGTTTGAGCTGCTTACCGGTCTGGACGACGTTGTTTTACGGGAGTACCCGCTGTTCTATGAGCCTGGTTCGCACCTGGAACAGAGGGGCGCCTGGAGCATCGATCTGCTGGCGCTTGAGGCGAGCGTCACAGATCGAACCCGCGCCGTGATCCTGGTGCACCCAAACAATCCGACGGGCCACTATGTCAGCAGGCGCGAGCGGGAGGCGCTGACACTGCTGTGTGCGCAACGGGGTCTGGCCCTCATTGTGGATGAGGTGTTTCTTGATTACTCGATCTCCGGGATGGCGGCGGAAGCCGCGACTTTCACCACTGTGGACGGCTGCCTGTGCTTCGTTCTGAGCGGACTGAGCAAGATCTGTGCCCTGCCGCAGATGAAGGCCTCCTGGATCGTGGCCTGCGGGCCGCAGGACGATGCTGACGAGGCCATGCGACGGTTGGAGATCATCGGAGACACGTTCTTGTCGATGAACGCGCCGGTACAGTTCGCGTTGCGGAGCTGGCTGGAAGCACGAGCCAAGACACAGGCGGCCATTCGCGAACGGCTGCGTAGAAACCTGCAAGTGTTGGACAGGAGATTGCAGGGGAGCCTTGGCCACAGGTTTACCCTGGAAGGCGGATGGACAGTGGTGCTGCGTGTTCCGCGTTTTGTCGACGGTCAAACCTTTGCCTATGCTGCGCTGGAGCGGGGCGTTCTTGTACAGCCGGGGCCGCTGTATGGACTGCCTGAGGGCCGATGCGTTGTAAGCCTGCTATCGGAGCCAGAGGAGTGGGTTCGTGGACTTGCTCTGTTGCCGCTTTAAGGAAGGTCTGATCAAGTCCTCCGGATCCATTGCCTATGCGAGCGAACCGCAGATTCCCTTCGGGAATGACAACAAAACAAACGGAGGCTGAACGTCATCAGAGCCTTCTTCAGGATTGCTCAGGTCAGAAAAGGATTCGTGGTGCGTTCGGTGCCGATGGTCGTTTCTGGGCCATGGCCGGGAACGACGATTGTCTCGTCGGGTAAGACAAGCAGACGTTCACGGATGCTGGTGAGCAGCTTGCCAGTGTGGCCGCCGGGAAGGTCCGTGCGGCCGACCGAGCCGGCGAACAGGGTGTCACCGGCCAGCAGGAGATGCTGCTCAGGAAAATAGACCGAGAGGCTGCCTTCGGTTTGGCCCGGCGTGTGCAGGATCTGTGCCTGGAGGTCGCCGATGGTGAGGATCTCGGAGTCAGCGGGGGAGTGATCAGGCGGTACGACTTTTGGCGCTGCGGTGCCGAGCTAACCGGCCTGTACATCCATCATCGCCACGAGAGGCAGGTCAGTCTGGTTGTAAAGGATCGCGGCCCCGATGGCCTGCTTGAGGGCGAGCGCGCCAGCAATGTGGTCGATGTGTGCGCGGGTGACCACGATCTGCTTCAGGGTGAGTTGGTGCGCAATGAGGGTTTGCAGAATGCTGTGGACCTCGGCCCCCGGATCGATCACCACTGCGGTTCTGCGTTCGTTCGTCGCCCAGGATCGTGCAATTGCAGCTCAGCACCCTACAGGAAACGATTCCCGATCACGCTTCGACCTCGTCTTCAGCAACGGTTGCGTAGAAAAGCGCAAGCCGCAGCCTGCGCTCAAATGCCAATGATCAGAGAGCTATTTCTTCGCGGGGGCGGAGTTGTGCGTCGCTGCCCCGGAGAGCACGGACTTGTTGCCACCGGCGTGGGCCAGCGCCACGGTAAGTCCGATCGAGGTCAGCATGAACGCGACCGCAAACCAGCTCGTCAGACGTGTGAGCAGATTGGAGGCGCCACGCGGACCGAAGGCGGTCTGAGAGCCCTGTCCGCCGAACGCGCCCGCAAGGTCCGACGACTTGCCCTGCTGGATCAGTACGACCCCGATCAGGAACAGGCAGATGATAACGTGAACGACAACGAGGAGTGTGACGAGCATGTCGAGGTAAAAGCCTTGGAGCCCGAAGGGCTGAGATTGGTTGTTGGTGCGGAGGAGGGGACTTGAACCCCTATGGTGTTACCCGCTAGCACCTCAAGCTAGTGCGTCTGCCAATTTCGCCACCTCCGCTAATTCCTGCGCACGGGTGCAGCAGGTCTGTGACGAACAACCAGAGCTACTATAGCATTTCCGGCAGGGCTGGTCAGCAAGAAGCACATGGCAGAATAGACCGCATGGTCCCGATCTTCAGGCTCTCTCTTTCGCTGCTCGCGTGTGCGGCAGCGTCGACCTTTGTATGGTCTGCCGTGGCGCAGAGCCCCCTAGCCGTGCCCGGTAGCAGGCCCGCGCTGTCGGCGAAGGTGAACGGGATGCAGGCGCCTGCAGGCAAGTGGGCGATTGTTATGCATGGCGGGGCTGGCGTGATTGAGCGTTCGACGATGACGCCAGAAAGAGACAAGCAATACCGTGCGGGTCTGGACGATGCAATGCAGGCCGCGGCCAAGGTCCTGAATGCGAACGGCTCTGCGGTGGATGCGGTCGAGGCTGGGCTACGCGTACTGGAAGACAATCTCTCTTTAACGCGGGAAAGGGCGCCGTATTTACCGCTGAGGGGCGCAATGAACTTGATGCGGCGTTGATGGACGGGGCCACGATGAACGCCGGGGCCGTGGCGGGCGTGACCCGGACGAAGAACCCGATCTCGCTCGCGAAGGCCGTGATGCAGAAGAGCCCGCACGTGATGCTGATCGGCGCGGGGGCAGACCAGTTCGCGGCCAGTGTGGGGCTCGAGCAGGTTGACCTTTCGTACTTCTTTACAGAGCCGCGCTGGCAGGGTCTGGTACGGCAGCTGAAGCGAGAGGGACGGCCGATCCCTCCACGTCCTGCAGGTGCGCCACCCGAGCCCACTCAGCCCGTCGCGGAACTGGAGACGCCCGATGCGCACAAGTGGGGAACCACGGGCATGGTCGTGAGAGATCGCCCAGGCCACATAGCAGCCGGAACGACCACGGGAGGCACGCAGGCGAAGCGCTTCGGGCGTGTGGGTGATTCGCCCATCATCGGTGCCGGCACATATGCCTCAGATCAGTCCTGCGGCGTGTCGGCGACGGGAACGGGAGAATACTTCATCCGGCTCACGGTGGCTCGCAGCATATGTGCTCTGGTGCAGTACAGGGGAGTGAGCCTGCAGACCGCAGTCGACGAGGTCGTGGGTAAGGAACTGACCGCCATGAAGGGAGACGGCGGGGTGATCGCGATGACTCCGGATGGTCAGATGGCCTGGGGTTTCAACACGCCTGGGATGTTCCGCGCCCATCTAGTGGAGGGCGGCGAGGTGGAGTCCGGCATATACAAGGACGAGCCTTAGAGCCGGGCGACCATACCCGACTTAGAAGTGATGCAACAGATCGCTGAAGCGCCCAAGTTCCAGAAGTGTCTGTCCGGTTGGTGGGGCGTCGACCGCCTCGCGTTCCAACGCCCACGTGAAGTCATGGGGGATGAAGACGGCGTTGAGACCGGCCTCGAGCGCGGGATTGATGTCCGACTTTGGGGAGTTGCCGATCATCCACGTGGCGGGTAGCTCGCATCGATGCCGCAGAGCCAGCTCCCGGTACATGAAGCCTGTTTTTTCGCGGGGCACCTCAACCGCCTGGAAGAACGCGCTCAGACCCGAGCGTTTGAGCTTATCGGTCTGTTCCAAGGGGTCACCTTTGGTGACCAGGAAAAGTCGATGCCGTTCGGCAAGCGCCTGCAGAGTGGGCGCGACTTCCGGAAGGAGCTCGATCTCCTGATTCGCTATCGAGTCGGTGAACGCGACGATGCGTGCGTGCTTCTCGGGTGACACGGGTTCGTCTGTGAGTTGCTCAAAGCAATTGATCAACGACCTGCGAAAGCTCTTCACACCGTAACCGTGCTTTGCGACCGTGGCTCGTTCACAGGTGTTCAGGTGCTCTCGCACTTCTTCACGGGTGTGGACCCGGTGATCGAGATAGGAGATAAAGGCTGCGATGGCCTGCTCGAAATAGATGTTGTTTTCCCACAGGGTATCGTCCGCGTCGAACAACAACGTTTGCGGTGAAGTATGGCAAGCCTGAAGCATGATCTTCCCTTTATGCGTGGAGGAGACCAGTGTTCAGCTGATCCCGTCTTCTGAGGTGTGATCGGAGGCGGTCCGCTGAAGCGAAAGGCCCATGTCTCTGTGATACATTCAAACCTGCCTGGAGTTCAAGGAGAGATGGCCGAGTGGCTGAAGGCGCACGCTTGGAAAGCGTGTATACCGCAAG
>CAXTGN010000030.1:9476-19330 GCA_964243455.1 uncultured Acidobacteriaceae bacterium | reverse complement strand
ATTGCCAGCTGCGCTCTCTCGAGCGGAACCGGATTACTGACGACAATGCGAATTGCCATTACCAGCTGTGGATTTCCCTCTACATGAGTTGGTTTTCGACGCCCGCCAAGTAGCGCTCCAGCAGCTCTGTCAGGGTCGCCAGCTCGCGCTCTGAAAAATCTGAGGTAATCAACGCATAGCCCTTCTGCATCTCCCGGCGTGCGGCCGGTAAGAGCGTAACGGCGCGTTCTGTAAGAGACACATCCGCGCTTCGACCGTCAACGGGATTGACTGTACGGACGACCAGGCCGTCACGTTCCATCCGCTTCAACAACTGCGCCATAGTGGGTTGCTCCGTTCCGATGCGGGAGGCCAGTTCTCGCTGCGTGGATGTCCCTTCAGACTTCAGGATAGCCAGAACGGGCACAGCCGCCGCCGCGATGCCGAACTGCTTCAGCCGAGCATCGAGCCAGCGTTGTCCCAACCGGGAGATGCGGTTCACTAGATAGCCAACGTTCGGATGCGGCATTTCCATGAATGAAGTATATTGCGTCCTATCCATCTACATAGTATCCTATGCATATGGCTATACCTCGAATTGGCATCGTCGGCGCAGGGCCTGCCGGTCTGGTTGTTGCGCGCATACTCCAGATAAATAGCATTCCCTTCACGCTTTTCGAACGTGACTCCTCCGCAGTCACCCGTTCCCAAGGCGGGGTGCTGGACATGCAGCCAGAGGGTGGGCAGTTCGCGCTCCGAACCTGTGGCCTTTACGATGAATTTCTGCGGGTAGCACGGTATGACGAGCAGGAGATGATCCTCTACGACAAGAACGGTAATCTGCAATTCTTTCAGCCCAACGATCCTGAGGGTGACCGACCGGAGGTTGATCGGCCCGACCTTCGAAAGATTCTCCTCGCTTCGGTGAGGCCGGAGTCCATCCGATGGGAGCACGTGATCACCAGTGTTGATCAGGCAAACTCCCCTCAGCCAGTGACACTTAATTTTCGCAGCGCTCCGTCTGAAGCTTTCGATTTGGTGGTTGGGGCTGATGGTGCCTGGTCGCACGTCCGGCCAATCGTGTCCGAGGCTACACCCGCATATACCGGCGTTACCTTTTACGAGCTGCACTACACGGAAGCTGCCGCGCACGACCCTGAATTACTCGCTCTCACGCGGCGCGGCAATATGTTCGCTCTCGGCGACCGGCTTGCCATTAATTCGCATCGCACAGCATCCGGCGGCGTTCACGTATACGCAGGAATGTGGACCGGGGACCTGCCTGGATCATCGATGACGCGTGACGAGCTAATTGAACGATTTCAGACTTGGTCGCCAAGGCTTCAGCTGTTTCTTACGCTTGCAGAGCCCCAGACCGCAACCCGCATTCTTGCAGAACTGCCCGTTGGCCACCGCTGGCAGCATCGTTGTGGAATCACCCTGGTGGGGGACGCCGCTCATTTGATGTCCCCATTCTCCGGCGAAGGTGCAAACCTCGCGATGCGTGATGCCACGGACCTCGCACTCGCGATTGTCCACGCAATCCAGCATGAGATCGATCTGGATGATGCGGTTTCAGCCTTCGAAGACGTCATGTGCCCACGGGCTCAAGAAGCGGCGACCGGTGCCGCGGCAGGCGTTCGTGAAGCATTTTCAGAGGATGCTATCGACGTCGTAACAGAAGTGAGGCAGCACCTCCTAAGAAGAACTCGGCGAAGTTTGAAGTGCGAGTCCGTAAAGGTACCGATAAACGCCGTTGTCGGAAGTAACGGTGGGCGCCTCTGAAGGGTGACGTCCTTCGCTGCCACAGCTACATCACACCCCCCATGGCCGGATCCAGAACTGCACAACTGACCCACCTGCGATTCCAGATCCGTTCCCTCGCCCAGCGCGAGCGCAACCTGCTCTGCGTGCTGAGTAAAGCCTTGGGCGGGAAACAAGGCCGATGCGCAGCAGGAGCTCGTGCGGGTGCGCAGGCACATTCAGGAGGCAGAGGATGCACTCACCGCGTTCCTGCGAGATGGCCGGGGCACCTCCGGTAGGCCAGATCCGCTGACTGACGCCCTGAACCCTTGCGCCTCTTCTAAGAGCCTGAGAGCCGCATCACCTGCTCACGCGAATCCCAGCACCTCGTCGTTCACTTGAGAAGAAGGGGCGAGAGGAACCGGCAAAGCGTCTAGCGCTAGTACAGGCAAAACAGAGTTCCTGTTTGTTTAGGGCGGACAGGGGCTTGTTGCAAGCGGGACTTGCGCAATGCCGTTTGGCTTTCAACGCAAGTGGGGTTACGGACCAATCGTTCAAGGGCCAACTCTGACCAGCAAAGGTGTTAGGGCTGGCATTCGCCCGTTCTCTGGAGGGATTACTCATTATCGCATGGGGACCACCTGGTTACCATTGTGTGCTTCCCTTTCCAGCGAGGGTCACACTACCCTCAGCAGGCACGCACATCTGAGGAGATTCCATGCGCCTTGCTTCCGAACGATCCGCGCTCTTACCCCTACGATCCCGGCGAGAGGCTGATTATCAACACGACCGGTTCGGCGACCTACGATGTGCAAAATGACACCTTCGTCCAATTAAGCATCGCTGCAGAGTGCTTCCCTGACGCTGTGGACCTCGGGGTTGCTGGGGCGGCCAAGATCTTGCTGGGGTAAAGCCGAACGTGGACGACTACACCGGGTACCGCAGCGATTTCTATCTGGACGGTGGGTACTTCGGTCCGGACTTCATCTCTTACTTCTCCTTGCGCACTGATGCTGCCAATATCGCTTATTACTACCCGAGCGAGTCGTACTACTACATCGGCGAGGAGTTTAGGGGCACATTCACAGAGGTGCCTAACAGCGTCACCCCTGAGCCCTCCAGCTTCGCCCTGCTAGGCTCCGGCCTGCTATGTGCTGCCGGAGCCACGAGACGCAGGGTGCGCGCTTAAAGCTACGGGGCGGGATCCTATTGGATCCGGCCCCTTGCGTTCTGCACGCCACACGCAATCACAGGGATAGGGCATGTCACGAGTGGAACCGGATCCAGGATAAGGGACTCCGGATCGTCAGACACGGCCGCGACCGACGCAGAGGTACCAAGCTCCGTGAAGCTGACGGCTGCCCTCGTGACGAGATCTGTAACCGACGTGATCCTCATCCCGATGGGCAATGTAAGCGGAACGGCGACGGCTGTGGGTGCGGGGTCCGTCACCCAGTTGGCTTCCACTTCCACGGGGGAACTAGACGACCCGAACGTCATCGCCTTGCTCATGGTGTAGGTTCCAGGTCCCCCGGTTGCGCCCTGCGTCTGCGCCGTGATCTGAACCCCATTGTTAGCGCCCGTGATTCCCGTGTTGGTCGCAGGCCCAAAAGGCCCACCGACAAATTGTCGCCTATCAGAATCGGCGTAGAGATACTGACCGGCACATAGCTGATATTGGGCATGGTCAGCATGGACGTCACCGTCAGGGTCGTGCCTGAGCCGTAGGCCATGAAGGTAGGCGGGAAGGAACGTTGATACATCGTTACCACACAGAAGTTCGCGCTGGATCCGGACCGAACCCCGAACATGAAACCCGTTGCGAGTGGGTAGGTTCTTGAGTAGCTTCCCACTGTCGCGCAATCGCTAGCGACTGGATTGCCGACGGGAGCCCCGCTGAGTGGATCGAGGTCGCTAAGAAACCCGCTCATTGCCGTGTAGGGCTGGAACGTCTTGTAGAGGGATCCTCCCGTTACAGCGGTCATGCTTACCATGCTGAAGCTGCTTGCAGTTGTAGTACGCACCGGAATTACCTATGCATTAAGGGAATCAGAAGCTCCGTCAAACAGCATGAACTGTTCGAGTGGAAGGATCCCATCGTAAGCGGCTGGAATGAACTGCCGGAGATCAAACTGCGCAACCTTGGCGTCTTCGCCCGCGAATACCGGGGGAGTACCCGTTTCCGTGATGAATTGGTGAATACCATACGTGGGAATTGCGTTTTGATGACTGCGTTCTGAGAGATGGCATAAGGGATGTTCGGGCTGTCGATGTCGCCCGGATCCAGCATGTAGAGAAAGGAACCGTACACTCCCGATCCAACCTTAGGATTGGTTGGCTGCGGAGAGAAAATGAGCTCCGGCACACCAGTGGTTCCGTTGTACGGATGGGAGATCTCACCAGCCATCGACCCGACAGGCTGCTGAAGCGCAACACCCGTGGGGCCAGTATTGAGTGCGTTCAGCTGGCTGCCCTGTCCGGTGTTCCAAGTGCACGTAGAGACTCCGGTCACATTTGCCGGAAAGGTCAACGCCTGTGCAGCCATGGCGATGCCAGAATTGCAGCCGCTGCTGATGTAAGGTCCTGGACCCGAATCGGAAGGAGTTGGGGTAACCCAATAGCCGGTGGTGGTCGTGGGGTCGTGGCCCACATTACCCGCCACAAGTGAGGCGTACGTGCTCCCGTTGGAACCCGTTACGGTTACCCCGAACCATAGATGGCAGTTGCAGAAAAGGCACCCAGAAAGGCATAGTCGTATTGCTGGTTTGGTGCTGGCCACCAGTCATACCCGGCACCCTGTTCGTTCCAGAACTCAATATGACCAGCCACGCCAGCGTTGGCCAGGTACTGCGCCATCCACTGCGCGTACTTTGCGAAGGCCACATTGGACGGATCAGTGGCAAGCTGGCTAGTGGGAGGCGCGTACAGAATCTCCACAATGCCATAGGCGTAGTTGACCGGCGTCGAGAAGCCACTCGCGCCGGAGGGGTTCAGGCAGGCTCCTGCAACCGTCACTGTCGTAGGCGAGGTGTATCCAGAGATCGTGGTCATGCGATCGGTCTTACCGTCACGCGTGGAGCCGCATGTGGGCAGGTTGATCCGAGAGTGGTTCACCATGTCTGCCGCGAAAATGCTGCTTGTGCACGTCAACGTGTTTCCGTTGAAGGCTATGCTGCACCCGCTTGCCGAAGAGCTAGGATCGGCGGAGGTCGCGGAGCTTGGAGTGGCCGCGAGATTGATCGTCGCGTCGTTGGCATCCTGCACCGTGAACGAACTGATCAGGATGCCGTACGGATTCTTGGAGTTCTTCCAGAAGGGCCCCACGCCGCCACAGCCAGGGTTTATTGCCGACATCGTTCCGTCGCTGGCGAGGGTGGCACTGCATAGCAACTCGACACCCTGTTTGAGGTTGTTGAACGTTGCTCCGTTCGTCCCAGCCAGCAACTGGATCGGGATGCTGAGCTGCCCTGCCGTGGTGCCTGCCGGGATCGTGACCATAGCCAGCGTGTGGGCCGGGGGTGGTGGACTGAGCGACAATTGCAGGACTGAACAGAAAGAGGGGAGCTAACGGCAGTGCTACTTTCCTAAGTTTTACCAAGCTATACATCGTTCCTCCTCCTTAGAAGTTCTTGGAAGCCCCGACCTGAACCCAAGCCGTGATGCCGCCTACATTGTTGAGGTTCACCGAATGCATGCTTGTGCGTGACCCCAGCGTGGCGCTGGGCTGATCAAAGCCGAGCAGCGTTGCAGGGTAGGTAACCGTCGCAGCAGTCCCGGAAGATGGCTGGATAAATATGAAGTCAATGGGAAGACCGGTCGAGGTGCCACCTGTGATTGGCGCCCAGGTCAGTCCAGAGGAGAGCGTAGTCACAACGCACTGAACGTTGTTTGGAATGGCGGTCGTGGTTGAAGCCGTGATGGCTGTACAGCCCGCCTTGACGTTGCTCCCGACGATATTGCCGGAGGCCGAAACGACTCCGGGCGCAGACCATGAAGAGGCGCTCATGGTTCCCTGGCTGATCCACGCTTCAGAGCCCAGCACGTGGCTACCGGAGGTCCAAAGCTGTTTGCCCTGTCCTTGCAAGGCGCAGAGCGCGTCCGCTGTGTAGTTCGTTGTGCTGCCGCTCACCACGACCCACGCTGCCATGCATACCCTGCCGGCCGTGTGGTCGTGTTCCTGGATGCAGAACAGCGTGAACCGAACGACGGCGAGACAGTCTACGCAGCGCTCTCTGTGCGCAAGACACCGGCCCCGCGGCACTGGTGGGAGTGGAGGAAACCGAAGCGGCATCCGCATGCCGGCTTCCGGTACATCACCGTGATCCGCCGCTACGGCCATGACGAGCAAGGCAGGGTGACGCTGACGCCAATGCAGCCTGGCTTCAAGAGCTGGACACAAGGTGAGCAGGACGGCGTGCAAGCTGAGATCGTGATCCTGGGCGTCGCTTCTGGGCACAAGCCTCGGGGTTACCACATCTCGGGCGTGTATTGCTGAACGGCAGTGAGCCGGGGCACGAAGCATGCGCCCCGGCTACGGCGTATTCAGACGATTTTCGCTTTATGACGACAACATAATTCGTTGAGCGATCCCGACGCATAGTATGCGGTTGCAGACATTCCAGCAGCGTGAATGTCGCCAAAGGGGAGAGGTAAACGTCACCGTGTCGGCGCTCACTTTCCTCAAGCAATCCTGATCACAGCAGAATGGAGGATCAATCCATGGCAAGGCTTCTTAATCCAATAACGGTGTGTGTAGATGGACTATGTTGGACGGGTATTAGTCCCTGGTTTGGTTTCGGTCGGGTTCCTCGCTTCGAGGAAGGCGTGGAAGCGCCCAACACTGTGGAGGAGCAGACGGGACACTACACTAATCTTTTTTCAGATGCGTCCATCGTGGGCGCTATTCACCAAGCAACCAAGGACATATCAGACAGCGGAACGCGTGCAGCTCTGGAGAGTGGTATTGCCTCTGCGGTGCAACAAATGGAGAAACGCGGCGGAGAGCGGCAAATCAAGGTCACGCTTGGAAACTAGCCGGCAAGACACCCGCGTCGTCGGTCCGCGAGCAGTTGTGAAAACACGTTTAGCGGGACCTGGCCACGGCTCCCAGGAGAAGCGCCAGGTCCATCGCGGTCTTTGACTGAGCAAGTGTCCCTTGGTGAACGTCTAGGAAGACTCGTCTCTCTTTTCGCCCATCATGTACTTCCGAAACTCCTCAACTTCTTCTCTGGCAAGTTCGAGGTTCTGAGCAAGACGACGAAGGGCGAGAATCATCCAAACCAGCAGACCCCAAGTAACGAACAGTTCCCACCGATCCATGCCGTCATCCTTTCACGGCCTGTGTATACTCGCTTTCCTTTACTCTAGAATGCCCGCGTGGGAGTCAATGCACAGGGCAGAGGCACGGGCAGAGCAGAAGCGCATCCGGGAGAAGTTTGTGGGTACGTGGTGATCGCAGCGGCTTGATCGCGGCTGTGACGCTCGCCGCTTCGTATGTTGCATCTGTGGTCCCACCAACGAGCTCAATCCGTATGATTCGACGTGCCATGCACCGATCATAGGGCAGGTGCCCTGTTAACATCCTGCGGTGAACAATCCCACTTTTCTCGGCTTACAGGAAGTTGTTTGGGTCGGATTTCAGGCGGTCGGCGCGTTTGCAGGCCTGATCGTTCTTGGGATCTACGCCTTTGACACAAGGCGGATTCGAGAGGCTACCCTTAATCAGAGTAGCGCCAGTAGACGTCCGTTTTTCATTCTCACGACCGACTCCCCGATGCAAGGAGTCTCGGTTTGGCAGATCAAGAACGTCGGCGTTGGACCCGCCCTGGAGACTACTTGGGAATACAAAGATCCAATCCTGAGGGAACAAAGCCTCACACAAGTTGGCGCCGTGGCTCCGGGTTCTGTCGTAACCATTCGAGAGGCAAATGGTCCTATAGGGGCTCGCGACCTCACTGTCCGCGGCGGGCTTCGCATCACTTACACGGACACCGCCGGAAAGGTTTATTGGAGCGAGATCGGATGTAAAGATGAATACGGCTCCGTCAGATTCGTGGTCGAAACTGGAGATGGCATTCTCCTAAGCTGACAGTCTGCCTGACAGTTACCGCAAAAGCACGAGAGCGAATCGGGTGGACAGCATGGAAAACCGTCCACCTAAAATCAGACACTTACGGACACGGCATAACGCAGTAGACGGTACCCGAAGCAACTCATAATCCGTTGGTTCCAGGTTCAAGTCCTGGTGGGCCCACTATCAAAAGCAATAACGTTGAGATCATGACTCGTTCCTCGCTGGACCTGACAGTGAACACGTCGTCCATGCGATTGGCGACCTGGTTTCGCATCGCTGGGAAGATTTGCAAGTGGGTGCTTTCCGGTCAATGAGATGCTGCTGTGCCCAAGCGTTTCCGAGATGCGCTCGATGTGTACGCCCGAGACAGGAGCAGGACTGCGGCGCTGTGCCGCAAACCATGAAGGCGCAGTCGCGGCAGCTTGGCAGCGCAGAATCGCCGCAAGTTCAACGTTTACGCTTTTCGGAGATGTCCGTGGCTGTCTAGCGTAGAGGAGCAAGGTCGCAGGATACCTACGGCGCGATTTACGGCGCTCGCTCGGGTATATGACATCGCCAAAGATGTGGCACTCACTGCCGCTCACAGGGAAGTGACTTGGTAGGTCAACGGATCGGCGCGGGCGGACATTGTGGCCGCAAGAGGGCCTGCGGCGGCCAGGAGTTGAAGGCGCATGGGCGACTTCCCGGGATGTGCGTGCCGGAAGAGCGTCACGTGACCCTCGCTTAAACGGAAGCACACAATGGTAATCATGTGACCAGGACTACACTGACGTGCCGTTTCCTTTGTTCAGCTGCCTTGCTATCTTCTGCAAATCCTAGTTCAGTCGTCGGGGGAAGATGAAAGTCACAATCAAGTTCAAGCGAGAAGTAGACGGCCGGTGGGTCGCGCAGGTCCCGCAGTTTGCGGGCGCAATCGGTTTTGGATCAACCAAAGTCGAGGCCAGGACCGCAGTGTTGGCTGTTGCGCGTGAAGCGGCTATAGCGGAGATGCCGGACTCTCGTATGGATCTCTCGGACTGGTAACCACCTGTGCTCTCCCGCGGATTACGAAAAGCATCTTGCGGGTCTGTTAGAGCACCTGTCATGCTCTCGCCCATGAGATTGATCTTGCTTATGTCGCTTGGGGTTGCGGGTCCGGTCTTAGCCGCGCTGCTGGAAACGGGCATTTACCTTCGTGGACGCTGAACGCGACTTACGGACGGCGCTCAGGATCTCGAGAGGGGGAGCCTGGGTGCCCGTGGACGGCTTAGGGGCTCAGCGTCACTATTGCGTGATGACTGGCCAGTCGTTAAGCCAAGTGAGTGAATCCACGAAGAGCGCGTCGGCATAGTTCGCCTGAGAGTTGAGCGCGTGATATGCGATCAGGTCTCCGTGCATGGGATCAATGAGCACGGTTGCGCCTCCTGGAGCGATCCATCGAACGCCTGACTCAAGCAGTATGGTACCGCCGCCCTGGAGCATGGACGCCCCCTTCATGTCTACGAAAGGTCCTTGCGGGCTGGAGGAACGGCCTACGGCGATCTTGTAGTTATCCTGTCCTGGCAACGGCTGGCAGCAGTAGTCGAACGAGGCGAAGAGATAGTAGAGGCCGTTATGTTTGACAAGGCTGGTTCCCTCAATCGGATTGTTCGCCACCCCGGGTCGCGTTGCCAGTTGGACGTTGGCGGGATTCGATGCGAGCGGAAAGCCGGTAGCGGGATCGAGTTCGCGCTGGTAGATTCCGCCGAAGTAGCTGCCGTAGGTGAGCCAAACGTGTGTCAGATTGCCGCTTGCATCCGTATCTACCAGAACGGTGGGATCTATGGTGTTGAAGACGCTGGTGCTGTTTGAAGAGATCACCGTGCCTCGGCTGGTCCACTCGTAGTTTGGATCGGACGGGTTGAGGGTCGGATTGGTAGCCAGACCAATCAGCGAGGTGTTGGTGCCAAACTCTGACGCGGCGTAGTAGAGGTGATACAGCCCGTTGAAGTAGCTTATGTCCGGTGCCCACAGGGAGGTCAGCACCGTTGGCGCGAAGTAAGTCGAGATGAAGGCCGGCATGGTGTCGAAGACGTGGCCG
>CAXTGN010000030.1:0-9466 GCA_964243455.1 uncultured Acidobacteriaceae bacterium | reverse complement strand
AGTTCAGCTTGTCTGTCGAACTGCGGACGACAAGGTAATTCGATGTGGTTCCGCCGGGATCGCTGGTGAGTGAGTAGTACGCCCCGGCTTGGTAGCTGATCGAAGGGTCATGCACAGGGGCGATGTTTCCCGAAAGGCTGAAGGTAGGTGCCATCTGGGGAATAACGTAGGTCGGGATCGACGTTGGGGGTGTTGTGGTCGTGCCGTTCGACGAACTCCCGCAAGCGCTGATCAGGATGGCAACGCTAGCCAGTAGCAAGTTGAGAGACGGTCTGTCCTTTGGTAGACCTTTTCACGGCGTCACGCGGTGAACGCCTGAAGCGCCTCAACCGAAGCAATGGGCTGCAGGATCAGCGCAGCATCTGCCATGAGAATGGTTGAAAGCGGTAGGCTTCGCGCGAGTATCCACTGAGGTCTGGCTTGGCAACTATGGTAAATCAACCAACTGGGCGGAAAATAGCAGCAGACCAATCTTAAGGGCCGACTCAGCCTTAGGAGTGCCGGTTCGTCGATGACGATTTACGATATGACGTTTCTGGCAATGTGGCCGTTAACTACGAGTGCACGCCAGCTGGTTGCGGCAATGCCGCTTGGGACAGATCCGTTACCTATGGCTATGATCTTGGAGGAAATCAGACCAGTGAAGTCGACGGCGTTGCCGGCTCCATCAGCTACGGTCGCTCCCCTGCTGGTGAGGTGACCTTAACCACGCAGAATACGTACGGGAATGCGACCAACCCAGCGAACCTCGTTTCCAGTGTTGCAAATACAACGTTTGGCCCCAACACGTTTTCGCTTGGGAACGGCCTCACCGGGGTACGCACGTACGATGGTCTGGAGAGAATCAGCGGCGGACGCCTGCATCGGGTCGTCTTCTGTGTCCTGCTCCGGGGAACTCAGTTGTATGGGAACCAAGTCTCCTACACAGGACAACGCGTCACCAATGTCTGTGACACCGTTCTGGGTGAATGTGCGATCGCAATAAACTCCGTGCTCGGCAGCGTCAGCACAGCGTCAACGCTTGCAGGGGCTAATGACACAAGTCCTCTTGGAGTCGCCTCGACTCTTGTTTCTGCCGGGTCGTTAATCGGTGGAGCTTTCATACCGGTTGTTGGGCAGGCTCTGTCCGCAGTAGGATTTTTCATCGGTGTCGCTAAAACTTACAACGCGGTGCAAGCATGTCCTCAGTAAGTGAAGAGTTCAAGCATGATTTAGAAGTGGCGAGGCAGTGGACTCTGCCTTGGTGGGGGTGGTGTGCCTATCTGGCGTAGTCGCACCAATCGTCTTCTTGTTCAATCATCTTGGGAGGCTTGATCTAACCTTGCCGATCCTGGGTACCATGACTGCTATCGTTTCGTCGTCGTGCGTAAGAGGCGACTTCGCCGGCAGATCTGGTTCTGGATTGCGATAGCGCTCGTAGCTGCCGCACACGTTCCGCTGATGATGTCTATTGCTCGGAGCACCAACTGGGTTCCATGGCCCGTGACAGGGGCCATTGCCTCGCTAGATGTTTGTCTGATTCTTGGGCTGCTTCTGCTTATTGGACGCTTAGTAGAGTTGCGGGCAGCTTCCAAGCGTGGGGTAGATCATCCAAATGTATGAAGGAGCATAGCCAAAGAGGCTAAACGTAAGGCCAGCAGCAAACTTGATCTTTTGAATGACTAGGTCTCTAGGCAGGAGTAGTCACAGATGACAAGCCGTCTCTTCTGGGTCGGCCTTGCTGCTGCGTCTGGGCCTCCCATCCGAGAGCGGTACGGACCCGGAGAAGAACTCCGCTGCTTCGCATCGGGAGTAAGAGGACACGTCACTGCAGAAGCCCGGGCCAGTTCCGGGCTTCTCTCTTAGCAGCTAAGGAACAAACAGCCGCAAGCCGCCATGCCTGCGGCCGGAATCTGGGATCAACAGGTAGCGCACTCTGCAAGAGCGAACCGGGGCCCGTGGTTCGCCGCTGTTCCCCCTACAGGAGCGCCCGCTTTTGAATGAATGGGCGCGGGGATGGGGGTTCTCTCCACTGCTCGGCATACGAAGACAGCAGCTGGACCTCTCCAGCAAGTGAAATCGCCTGGGCGCGATAGTCGTCGAGCGTGATTCCTAGGTCCAGTCCGTACCCTCTGGCAATTGATCGACCGCCAAGGCAGCGTTGGTTCAACAAAACCGGGTGGCTGCGCTTTGCGGGGCATGGACCCTCAGCGGAGCGAATCCGGCCCTCGCTGCACAGTTCTGAAGGAGTCACGGACGGCGAAACGGGTGCGGTCCGCTTCGGCAGAACTGCGGCGGTGGGCGCTCGGAATGATCTCGTCAGTGCGGCGTTCAGAGTGCCATCCGGATTCTATGTTCGTGATCGCGCCTGAAATGGACTGTAATCGCAGATAGTTGGTACCCGTCCACGTGCTCCTACCCTATAGTGGACGACAGCGTGGGGTTCGTGTGTGCTGGTACCCGAATTTATTCGCGAGTGGTTCCGCTGCCACGTGCTGCGGCCCTTGCTGCGCTTGTTGCGGGGTGGTATCACGCCGCGGCGGTTGGCATGGAGTCTGGCGTTCGGGATGGTCGTCGGCATCAACCCTTCGGTAGGACTGACCACGTTGCTGGTCTTAGCCCTGGCGTGGATCTTCGGCTTAAGCAAACTCGCCTCGCTGATTGGCACGCATGTTGTGGCACCGCTACACCTGCTGCTCTTCATTCCGTTCATTCAAGTGGGTGTGCACCTCTTCCATACCCGTCGTCTTCCGCTGAGCCGACAGCAGATCGAGCACTTGAGCCATCATCCATGGCGTTTGATTCGCGAGATTTGGCAATGGGAGTGGCACGCCTTGCTCGTTTGGGGCATAGTGGCTGCGGTGTTGATGCCGTTGCTTGCCATGTACCTCCGACGCGCCTTAGTGCTGCTGATGCGCCGGCATCGAACGCTGGTGCGCTCGCGCCCGGCAATTCACTGAAGGGCTAAGCAGCGATCGGATACTGTCTCACCTCCCAAATCCATATCGAAGCGCACGTAGACCTCATCGCCAAACCACGAGCAGGAGTTTCTGGCCAAGCGCACTCGGGGGAGCGCCTTGGAGACGAAGTCGCTACCTGGGTTGGCAGCTTTACGTTCGTTATTTTGTAACCTTATTTCTTCACTTTGATGGCGGGTGGGTAAGAAGCCCCAGCCGGTTCTACGCTGATGAACTGGCCGCCCTCTTCTAGAGGACCGATCTCCCTGACCAAGCCTGGGACTTCGCCTTCAAGAATCCAGATGAAAACATCCTTTGGCTGTTTGCCCAGGATAGGAGCGACCACACCAGCAACGCCGCCCAGTTCAGGATGAATGCGGAAGACGGTAGCGCTCCGACGCACACCGAGAACTGGTGAGAAGGGTTCTTGGCCGGCAACAGCGACCGACAGCCGAATCGCCCGCCCCTTTCCAGTGGGTGCGACGAGACCGAGCGTGAAGGGGCCGGAGTTGGGTGAAACGTTAAGCAGCATGGTCCCTGTAAACCCGTTGGAGACATCTGGCTCCAGGTCGATGTGATTCGTTTTGACGTCCTCTTTTCCATCCTTTTCAATGGTGCGAATCGTCACGTTACCGCTCTCCTCCACCAGGCAATCCGAGTATTTCGAGAAGAAGGGGCCGCGTTGTACGTGATGGTCGCGGATGAGGTGAAAGGCCGTGCGCTGGGTGAACTCCGCCGTGTCGACGTCGATCGAACCATCGCGAAAATGGTAGGCCAGCCGAGAATTTACATGATCACCATGAACAATCTGGAGCATTTCGCCGTAGCCCAGAACTGCCCCAGATTCTGCACGGAGAACCAGAAAGGCGTGGCTGGTGCCCTGAATATGACGCACGGGAACGGGTTGCTGTGCCGAGAGAGCTGTAGGGAGAATCGTTGCCGAAACTAGGCAAAAGGGAACACTGAAGCGCAGAAAGGGTTGGGATCGTGGAATAAAGGGTCTCCTTGTTCTTACTAGAACACCGCGCCTTTGCTCTTGTTGCAAAGAAAGTTTGCAATTCTCGCCTTACCTGGGCAGATCGCTGCTCCAAGGGCGACATTCTGCTCCAACGGACTCGACCTCATGCCAGCAGATTCCACTCATCCGTAACCGAAAGTGGCGTGTCGCTCTGCATTGCGCCAACCCTAAGCTTCGTACATGCAGAACCACGTCACGATCACCGTAGAGTTTACGGTAGAGACCGAGCAACATGGTTGGTTTCGCGAACAAACAACTGATCAGGCGACCGATAAGGTGGCGACCGGCTACCCCGTGAAATCAGCAAACGCTCACAAAGAATCGTCCCGCAATATCGTTTGACCAGAGACTAGCAATGCATCACGTTGACGCTCGATCGCACCTTACCTGCGGGAATGTTTGAGGGCCAACAGCTTGAAGTCGTGAAGGTCAAGGTCGGCTACAAAGGACGCGATCTCGGCATAGAGAGCATCATTCAGCACAAGCTTTATCTCTCTCAAGGCCCCTTATGGCCCCTGATCCTGGCCCAGACTGCCGAAGAACGGGCAGAGGACTTACGAGAGGGAGAGGAGCAAGATAGTCTCGACAATGCTGACCTGCGATGCTTCACCCGCGGCCTTTGGCTGACATTCACCGTTGATTCAGATTCAAGTCCCGGTGCGCCTACTTCTTAGGGTCGTTACCCCGTAGGGCCGCGCTCTTCTCTCGCAATACCGGCCAGCCGCTCCAGACGACCGTCCCCCGCGAGTTCTTCCAGTGTGATAGCCGCACGGCGGCTCCAACTCGGATATTGGTCAGCGCTACTCGCCGGTAGATTCACCTGCTCGGGCTCGTTCACGATGTCTTCCAGCTGCGCCATCATCAACACCGCCGGAGTACGCAACAAGAAACGATGCGCCGCATCGGTGAACGTCTCCGTCGTTGGCCACCCCTCGCTCTCAAGCAGCCCATCGGCCTGGAACATTTCCACCAGGGCATGACGATCGTCAGCCCGCTTCGCTTGCGCCTTTGCGGCGTTCTCCGGCCCGGTCAGCTCCAGTTCTTCACGCAGCCGAAGATCGACCTCCTCCCACCAGCCCCGCAGCGTTGGCAGATCATGGCTGCTCGCGGTACTCAGGGCCAGCTTGCCGTACATGGCGCCCTTGACGTAGCCCCCACCCTTCCGTTCTTCTTCCAGCAGCAGCACTTTGTAGCTGAGAATGCGTACCTCGGCCATGCGCTCCCGGAATCCCTTCGGCACCGTGCCCAGATCCTCGCCCACCACAAGGCACCGGTTGCGATGGCTCTCCAGCGCGATGACACCAATGAGGTCTTCAGTGGGATAGCGCACGTACCCGCCGTCCGCCGGTGTGCCTCCGCGCGGAATCCAATACAGCCTTTGCAACGCCATCGCGTGGTCGATGCGCATGCCGCCGGCGTTCCGCATGTTGGTCCGCAGAAGCGCGATAAAGCTGCGGTAGCCATCCTCCTTCATCTTCCCGGGATGGAAGGGCGGCAACACCCAATTCTGGCCATCTGTGTTCAGAACGTCCGGCGGCGCACCGACCTCCGCGGAGGAGACCATCACATGTGGGTTACACCACACCTCTGCACCCGAAGGGCTCGCGCCGACAGCGAGATCCCGGTACAGACCCACCGCCATTCCGCTGCACGCCTGCTTCACGGCGCTTAATTGTTCATCGGCCACCCACTGCAACCAAAGGTGATACCGCACCAACTCCGCGTGCGTCCGCGTGAACTCCGCCACGCCTTCGGAGGACGCATGCTGGAACCTCTCCGGCCAACGCCCGCAATCGCGGAACTCCGGGCTGCCGTCGGTGAGGTACTGCCGGATGGCCGCATAGATGCAGGACATCCGCAGCAACTCATCAGATCCATGCCGGAACGCGCGAAAGCTTTCTTTCTGCTCTTTGCCGGCATGGCGTTGAAAATTCGCGAAGAGCGCCTGCAGCACGGGCAACTTCAGCGACGCAACATCCTCGTACGCGACCATCCTGGCTTTGCGGCATTTCGTCAACTTTTCCTGGAACTCCGCGGTGTGCACAAGCCCTTGCGCTGCGTCGGATGTCCCGAATCCGGAGATCGCTTCCACGTCGATGTTCAGCACGTTTAACAGGTAGCGGCTCAGGGGTGAGTAGGGGCTCGACTGTTCCGGCGAGTCGAGAAACATCCCATGCAGCGGATTCACCCCCACGGCCTCCGCCCCGTGCTCCCGGACGATCTCCACGAACCGACGCAGATCGGTGAAGTCTCCGATGCCCCAGTTGCGCTCCGACCGCAGCAGATAGAGTTGCGCCGCCACTCCCCAAAATCGCCCTGGCGCGCCTGTACCGTCCTCACCGGGCAACCAGCACTGTCCCGGCGTAACAATCAACGATGCCTCCGCACCCTCGACTCCCTCCAGGCGAAGCTGGTGGTATCCCCAGGGCAAGCCGTCAGGTAGGCGTAGGCGTCGCTGCTCCTGGTCTTCGGTCTCCTGTAGAAGGTCCAACTCGTCGAAAGCAGTCTCACCCGAGCGCGCCTCTCCGCCCTCCAGCAGCAGGGTCCAGCGCAGGGGCCCGGTCTTGCGCGGAAGCGTTACCGGCAACGTCGCCTCCCGGCCGGCGTAGAGCACGATGCACGTCGGAAGCGCCCGCTCCCACTCGTCTCGTTCCAGCTCACGCAGACTGCTTTCCGCCTGCGCCTCGTCCCCCGCCGCCAGGCCCATCGCCGTTAGCAGCGCCTGCTTCTTCTCAGGGGGTGTGTCATGGGCCTGATCCAATGCATCCACAAACGACGATTCGATCCCAACCCGTTCCGCAAGCCTATCTACAAAGGATTCCATGACCCGACGCTCCGATGTCTGTCCCGGTTGGATGCAAGGCGGCCACATGTCCCGGAACGTCGGCCGGGCCATCCCGCGCAATCCGGACCGCTTTTCCGCACACCCGCTACGCCGAACTCCGATACTCTCGGGTGTGCAACTTCCGTGGGATCGCTGCAGCAGCAATCCCGAGCCCAACGGCTCAAACCGTGGAAAACCCGGAACTTGCAGCGCAAAACAGGTACAACGATCCAGGAACCCGCGATGACAACACTACATCTAGTGGGTTTTCCACTTGACCCTCCCCACCCCTCGCGCTACCTTCAAGTTCTCCCCGGAATCTAAAGATGTAGGCGGGGACAACGGACGCGCACGCTGACGTCCCCCGATCGCCGCTTTTCGGCAACGATCCCCGTCAGCGCCTCGCCCTCTGCCCCGCCGGGCTATCGCTCCACCTAACGACGCCGGTCCGTCACCGGTACTTCATCTCGACGACGAAAGGTCCCACTCATGGCCGAAACGCTCACCCAAGCCGCCCCTGCCTCCTCCGCAAACCAGACCGCCCAGCAGGGAAGTGCCCCAGGCCTCCGTTTCTCGCGCCACTTCACCAAATCCGGCGTCTCGCCCTTTGACGAGCTCACCTGGGAGCGCCGCGACGCCGTCATCCAGGACTGGAAGGGCAAGCTCATCTTTGAGCAGAAGAACGTCGAAGTCCCCAGCTCCTGGTCCATGACCGCGACCAACATCGTCGCCAGCAAGTACCTCCACGGTACCGTCGGCTCCCCGGAGCGCGAAGACGGCGTCCGCGCCCTGATCACCCGCGTCGCCGAGTCCATCCGCGATTGGGGCTTGCGTGACGGCTACTTTGCCTCGCTCGAGGACGCCGAGATCTTCCACGAGGAGCTCGTGCACCTGCTCCTCAACCAGAAGGTCGCCTTCAACTCCCCCGTCTGGTTCAACGTCGGCTGCGACCGCCTCGAGCCCAACTCCGACGCCCACAACTGGCATTGGGACGCCGCAAAGAACCAGACCGTCTTCACCAAAACCGGCTACTCGAAGCCCCAGTGCTCGGCCTGCTTCATCAACTCCGTCCAGGATTCCCTCGACTCCATCCTCACTCTCGCCAAGACCGAGGGCATGCTCTTCAAGTGGGGCTCCGGCGCCGGCTCCAACCTGTCCGCCATCCGCGGCAGCATGGAGCTGCTCTCCGGCGGCGGGACGGCTTCTGGCCCCCTGAGCTTCATGCGCGGCTTCGACGCCTTCGCCGGCGTCATCAAGTCCGGCGGCAAAACCCGCCGCGCCGCCAAGATGGTCATCCTCAACGTCGATCACCCTGACATCGAGGACTTCATCCAGGCCAAGGTTAAGGAAGAAAAGAAGGCCTGGACCCTCATGGAAGCCGGCTACGACGGCTCCGGTCCTGACTCCGAAGCCTTCACCTCGATCTTCTTCCAGAACGCCAACAACAGCGTCCGCGTCACCGACGAGTTCATGAACGCCGTCGAGCGTGACGGCGAGTTCAGCACAAAGACCGTCAAGGAAGGCACACCCGTCAAGACCATGCGTGCTCGCGAGCTCATGCATGAGCTCGCCGAAGCCACCTGGCAGTGCGGCGACCCCGGCATGCAGTACGACACCACCATCAACCGCTGGCACACCTCCAAAAACTCCGCCCGCATCAACGCCTCCAACCCCTGCTCGGAGTACATGTTCCTCGACGACTCCGCCTGCAACCTGGCCAGCTTCAACCTGCTCAAGTTCCTCACCCCCGGCGGCCAGTTCGACATCCCCGCCTACCGCCACGGCATCGCGATCCTCACCACCGCGATGGACATCATCGTCGACGCCGCCGGCTACCCCACCGAACAAATCTCCCGTAATTCCCACGACTACCGCCCGCTCGGCCTCGGCTACGCCAACCTCGGCGCGCTGCTCATGGACTTCGGCCTGCCCTACGACTCGGACGCCGGCCGCGCCTTCGCCGCCACGCTGACCTCGATCCTCTGCGGCGACGCCTACGCCCAGTCGGCCCGCATCGCCGCCGGCTGCCCCCCACTGGGCCCTGCCACTCCGCTCACTCAGTCCGCAGAAATCAAGGGCGGTGC
Source organism: uncultured Acidobacteriaceae bacterium (assembly GCA_964243455.1). GTDB lineage: Bacteria > Acidobacteriota > Terriglobia > Terriglobales > Acidobacteriaceae > Granulicella. The sequence goes on along the minus strand of CAXTGN010000030.1, from coordinate 604 downwards.
CTGCCCGGGGTACTACGTCAACGAAGGCCCCTTCCTGGACGTCATCCGCATGCACCGCGCCGAGGTCAACAACATCGGCAAGTGCCTCAAGCCGCAGACCGCCGCTGCCCGGGCCGCCCGAGCTTCATCCGAGTTGTCATCCCGCAGCGAAGCGGAGGGATCTGCTTTTGTGGATGCCGCCGGCTTCAAAGCCCCGCAGATGACCGACCTCAAAGCCGCCGCCCAAACCGCCTGGAACGACGCCCTCTCGCTCGGCGAGCAGCACGGCTTCCGCAACTCCCAGACCACCGTCCTCGCCCCTACCGGCACCATCGGCTTCATGATGGACTGCGACACCACCGGCATCGAGCCCGACCTCGCCCTCGTCAAGTACAAGAAGCTCGTCGGCGGCGGCATGATCAAGATCGTCAACAACACCGTCCCCGGCGCCCTCTTCAAGCTCGGCTACACCGACGCTGAGGTCCAGGCCATCGTCAGCTTCATCGACGCCACCGGCACCATCGAAGGCGCGCCCCAGCTCAAGCCCGAGCACCTCCCGGGCTTCGATTGTTCCTTCAAGCCCGCCAAGGGCAGCCGCACCATCAGCTGGCTCGGCCACGTCAAG
>CAXTGN010000029.1:15966-19784 GCA_964243455.1 uncultured Acidobacteriaceae bacterium | reverse complement strand
ATCCAGGCGGCCTCCGCCCAGACCACAACCAGCGCCTCCGCGGTGCAGGCCGGCGATGCGGCAAAGGTACGCGCGGCAACGGTGACGCAGTACGCGGGCGATGCGAGTCAGGCAGCCTATCTGGTGAGGGCAACGAGTGAGCGGATCACCGGGGCTGTTCTGGCAGTGTCGCAGGTGTACCTGCTAGACGCTTCTGCCCGGAAGCAGGGAGACACCTCGGAGGCGGACTTCGCCTGCCCTCTCGCCGGGACCGTGGCAGAGACGGATTTCGGCATCCCCGGGCTGCCGCCAGGACGCTTCGCCTTTGCCATGGTTGAGGCACGCGGGAACACCCCCTGGCTGCTGGCCTTCTTGCTCCAGCAGGACGGTTCAGCCTGGAGAATGGCTGGGTTCTACCCGCACGCGCGGTCCGCGGCGGGTCACGATGGCCTTTGGTACTGGACCGCCGCACGCGCCGATGCCAAGGCGAATAAGCCCTGGCTGGCCTGGGTGCATTACGGAGAGGCCGATCAGCTGCTTCGTCCGGCCTCGTTTGTCAGCAGCGGCAATCTGGAAAAGCTGATTGGGGAACAACGCACAGCGGCTCCCCAGCCCCTACTCAATGGGCTCAGCGCGCAGGACCCCTTGTCCCTGCAAGGCCCGGGTGGGGCGGTGTACCGTCTTTCCGAGCTACGCGCGCAGGCTTCCGACGACGGCAAGGCGCTCAATCTCTGGATGCACCTGCAGGGGGACACTCCGGCGTCCGGAGATGCGGCTACCGCGCGCAGCGTGCAGGCTGCCCAGGCTTTGTTTTTCGCACATCCTGAATTGCGTGAGGGATTCACAAACATCTGGGTTGTGGCCGAGGGCGGAGGAGGCAATCCGGTCACCATCCAGCGGCCGATCCAGGAGATTGCGGCGGTGACAAAGTGAACCAACAAGGCGGGCCAGAGCGGTCAGGCGATTTCACGGAGGTCCGATGGCGACAGAGGTGAAATCATTGGCGCAAGCCATCCGCGAGCGGCGCTCCACCCCGAGCTTTACGGGTGAGCCTATGCCGCCGAGCGATCTGCGGCAGATCCTGGATGCAGGCCTGCATGCGCCCAGCGGCTACAACCTGCAGCCGTGGCGCTTTGTCGTGGTGCAGCACCCCGAACAGCGACGCAGGCTGCGAGCCGCCAGCTACAACCAGGCCAAGGTCGAGGAGGCATCCGCAGTCATCGTCGCCTGCGGCGATCGCGATGGATGGCGGCGTGATCTGGACGAGATGCTCCGCATGGGCCGGGGTGCGGGCATGCCGGAGAGCTACGCCGCACAGGCCAAGGAGAGCGTGCCCGCGTATCTCGCGAGCTTCACCGATGACCAGATGACAGGGTGGCTAAACAAGCAGGTAATGCTGGCGTATACCCACATGATGCTCATGGCGGAGGTTCTGGGATACGACACCGCGCCGCTGGAAGGCTTTGAGCAGCACAAAGTGTGCGAGACGCTGCGCTTGCCCATGAGCTATTTCGTCGTGGCACTGCTGGCCATCGGGCACCTTCACGGACCGGACAAGTTCCATGGCGGCCGCTTCGATCTGAACCACACCGTCTTCGGCGAAGAGTACGGAAAGCCACTGCGCTAATCTGCACCATAAAGAACAAGGCAGAGGATGGGAGCGAACACGCCGAGATGAAAGCTTTGGGTCGTCTGCTGCTGGTCGGGTTTGTGTTGGTTCTGGTGATCGCAGCCCTTTACCTGCGGCAACCGTTGTGGCTGGCGCAGCAGGTCACGCACCTGGGACTTTTTGCTGCCCGGGTGCAGAGCAATTACGTGCTCACACCCGCGGGCCGTGTGCACTACTACGAGGCGGAACCGCGCATCCCGGGCGGTGGCGTCCCCCTGGTCCTGGTCCATGGGCTGGGAGATCGAGGAGAGAGCTGGGCGCCGATGCTGAAGCGTCTGAAGCGGGCCGGCTTTCACGTATACGCGCCCGATCTGCTGGGCTATGGACGCTCCCCCAAACCGGCCGGGGGTGAGTACTCCATGGAAGGCGAAGCGGCATTTGTGTACGACTTCATCCAGGCACTGGGCCTGCAGAAGACCCACGTGGGTGGATGGTCCATGGGTGGGTGGGTCGCGCTCAATCTGGCGCACGCGCATCCGGAGGTCGTGGATCGCGTGGTGCTGTTCGATGCCGCCGGGTTGAAGTTCAAGCCCGCCTATCCCCTCAGCCTGTTTGATCTTAAGGATGCCGATGGCGCGCAGCAGCTGTGGTCCCTGATGGAGCCTGAGGCGAAGCCACTGCCCAAGAACGTCCGGGAGGATCTGGTGCGGCATCTGCAGGATGTGCAGGACGTGGTGGACAAGAACATGAAGGCCATGACCACCTCGACGACTTTTGTCGACGCCTACCTGCCTACCCTGCCTGAGCCGCTTCTGATTGTGTGGGGAAGTGTCGACAAGCTCACGCCCCTGGAGCTAGGCCAGCAGATGCACGCGCTGGATCCGCATTCGGAGCTGGACATCGTGGAGGGATGCGGGCACCTGGCGCCGGAACTCTGCGCTGCGCGCGTTGCTCCTGCGGTAGCAGATTTCCTGAAGTCCGACCCTGCGCCTGAGGGTGGCGTGCGCACCCTGGCCAACATGGGCAAGCATGCCGACCGTTAGTTCCCGGCCGATCCCCACTGGTAGGCGGAAGGCTGGTGCAGGCCGACGTGCTGCAGCACGCGGTGCACATAGTTCCGCACAATGTCGCTCACGTCTGTGGGTTGATTGTAAAAGGTTGGTGTGACTGGGAAGACCGTGGCTCCGGCCTCGGTAACTGTCGTCATGTTGCGGAGATGAATCAGATTCAGGGGGGTCTCGCGCGTACACAGCACCAACGGGCGCCGCTCCTTCAGACAGACGTCGGCGGCTCGTGCGATCAGGTTCTCCGCCAGTCCATGGGCGATGCCGGCAAGCGTTCCCATCGAGCAGGGCAGGATCAGCATGGCATCCACCGGGTAGGAGCCGCTCGCGATGGGGGCACCGATATCCTCATGCGCCAGGGCCGTGGCCTTGGCGGACGGGTACCCCAAGAGCTTCTCAATCAGACCGTTGCGTCCATTGAGGCCAGTCTCTTCGGCCAGAACCCGCAGAGCGCTGGGGGAAGCGATCACATGTACCCGGGCCACGCGCTCATCCGACTCGAGTTGCCGGACCGCTTCTGCAGCGAAAATGGAGCCACTCGCGCCGGTGATGGCCAGCGTAACGGTTAGGCCGGCAGAGCGCGGCGGGAAAGGCACATGTCCATTATCTCAGGCATTTGTCGACAAACAGGAGCGACATTTGCCAACCCATGTGTTTACTCTTTTGTATGGGGTACCTGCATCCAACATGGGAGAGCGCGTTGTACGTGGGTTCCGCGGTTATCCCAAGGACGATGCATTTGTTTCTGCCTTTCCGGCGCGCACGACTTCTTTCCGACCGCCGCTTGCTGGTACACAGTCTCTTGTTCGTTCTGTGCTGCGCCGGCCCGGCACGGGCTTCTGTGGCTGTCCTTCTCGAGATGCCGTATGGCGGGTTGGGAACGTTCAACCCGACCGGGCACGTTGCGCTCTACTTCGACCATGTCTGCGCTGCATCGCCGCTCCAGTTGCGTCCCTGTGCCCCGGGGGAAATGGGCACGGTGCTCAGCCGCTACGACGGCATTGCGGACTATGACTGGGTCGCGGTTTCTCTCATCCCGTACCTCTATGGCGTGGAGTCTGCGGACAAGATCCCCCGAACGATGGACAGACTTACCGCGCTGCGCATACGGGATGCGTACCGGCGCGAGCACCTGGAACAGGTAGCCCCGGATACCCCAGGGGGCG
>CAXTGN010000029.1:14908-15956 GCA_964243455.1 uncultured Acidobacteriaceae bacterium | reverse complement strand
GGCAACTGGTACGAACTTGTCGGTTCCGCCTTTGACCGCACCCTCTATGGCTTCCAGATCAAGACCACCCCGGAACAGGATGAGCGGCTGATCGCTTACTTCAACGACCGACCCAATATAACGCGCTATCAGGGCGCATTCCGGAACTGTGCCGACTTCACCCGCATCGTGTTGAACCACATCTACCCCCACGCGATCCATCGGAATTATGTTGCGGACTTCGGTCTGACCACGCCCAAGTCTGTGGCCCGCTCCCTTGTGCACTACGCGCGCAAACATCCGGAGCTGGACTTGCAGGAGTTTCGGGTGCCGCAGGTCAGCGGATCGATCCCGCGCTCGATGAGCATTCAGGGCGTGACCGGTAGCCTGCTGACACGCTACGGTGTGCCCATGACGCTCCTTTCCCCGCACGTAACAGCTGTTGTTCTGGTGGCGTACCTGGGAAAAGGCCGCTTCGCCGTTCCGAAGGGCGCGCCCGTGCTGGACGTCTCCGCCCCAAGGGACGCGACTGCCCCCCGCAGTCTGCTCGACTCCGATGGAGCGGAGGCGGCAAATCGTGCGGTTGAACAGGGGCCCAGACCTGATAGACGCGCGGCATCTTTGGCCATTGGCAACGGAACATTGCCTGCCGCGTTCCTGATCAACTCCGATTGCAGCGGCGTGTGCGATACCGTGCCGTTTCTTCCCTAGACCGCGCTCCGGCTACAATCCGGCCATGGGCTCTGTTGAGAAGCCGCTCGGCAAGAATGTCCGGTTCCTCCTGCCTTCCTTGAAGCTGAAGCAGCCGTGTTCGGCTGGCAAGACGGCCGAGCAGACCGTTCACGAGTTCCTGATGGCACATTTTGACGGGTACACCGCCACAGCCGCCAACCTGTTTGGCTATTGGACGGACGAAGACGGCGAATTCTCGTATGGCGAGCACCGGGAGTTCACCGTGGCGCTGACGGGTGAAGGCGGGCTGCCCGAACTGAAGCATTTCCTGGGTGAGATGGCCTGCACCCTGGAGGAAAAATGTCTTTACGTCGAGGTAGCCGGCAAAGCCAGTCTG
>CAXTGN010000029.1:0-14898 GCA_964243455.1 uncultured Acidobacteriaceae bacterium | reverse complement strand
GCTGTACGGCACCAACGACGGCCAGGACTTGTGCAATCCCGGTAGTAGCGGAACCCTGGTCAAAAAAGAACTGCACCGCTGAACCAGTTGGTCCCGTATTCCTGATTTCCCCACCTAGTCTTCCGCCAGCACGCGTGCGAAGACCTCGTCGATATTGGTCAGTTGACGCCGGTAATCAAATGCGGAGTCCAGCTTTTCAGGGCTGAGCAGCGCCGTGATTTTCGGCTCCGCGTAGATCCGCTGCTTATAGGTCAGAGCGTGGACTGCAGGATCGTTCCACGCTGCCATCGCGTGGCCTTGAACCAGGCGATACGCATCTTCCCGGCTCATTCCGGCGCCCGCAAGCTCAAGCAGCAGCTGGCCGGAGAAGACCAAGCCTCCGGTCAGCTCCAGGTTGCGCAGCATCCGGTCCGGGTAGACGAGCAGCCGATCAATCAGGGTTGCCGTCTTGTCGAGCAGGTAATCGGCAAGGGTGGTCGTGTCCGGCAGGATCACACGTTCCGCCGACGAGTGAGAAATGTCGCGCTCATGCCAGAGCGCGACGTTCTCAAGCGCCACCTGCGCGTTGGCACGAACTACGCGGGCCAGGCCGCAGATCTGCTCGCTCGTGATCGGATTGCGCTTATGCGGCATGGCGCTGGATCCCTTTTGCCCGGCGGAAAAGAACTCCTCTGCCTCCCGCACCTCGGTACGCTGCAGATGGCGGATCTCCGTGGCGATCTTGTCCAGCGAGGAGCAGAGCACGGCCAGCGTGGTGATAAAGGCGGCGTGGCGGTCACGCTGCAGCACCTGCGTAGAGACCGGCGCCGCCTCAAGGCCCAGCGCACCGACGATGGCGGCCTCGTGTGACGGCTTGAGGTGGCCGAAGCTGCCGACCGCACCGGAGATTTTGCCCACGCGAACGTCTTCTGTCGCGGCGTCCAGACGTGTAAGGTTCCGTCCCATCTCGGCGTACCAGAGCAGCAGCTTCATGCCGAACGTGGTCGGCTCGGCGTGGATACCATGCGTGCGGCCGATGGCCGGGGTGTGCTGAAACTCAACGGCGCGGCGCTTCAGAACCTCGCGCAGTCGTAGGATGCCCCTGCGGATCAGCCCGGCAGCCTCCACCAGGGCGAGCGCCTGGGCCGTGTCCACCACGTCCGTGGAAGTCAGACCGAAGTGGAGCCAGCGCGCCGCATCGCTCCCGGCGGCCTTGACGTTTTCGGCGACCGCACTTGTAAAGGCCAGCACGTCGTGGCGGAGCTCGCGTTCCAGCTCGTCGATGCGCTCGATGGTAAAGCTCGCGTGCTGACGAAGCTCCCCGGCGGCCGATGCTGGAACGATGCCGGCCTTCGCAAGCGCCTCCGTGGCAGCCAGTTCCACTTTGAGCCAGCGATCGAACTTGGCCTGGTCGGACCAGAGAGCAGTCATGGCCGGGCGAGAGTAGCGGGAAATCATCAGGTCTCCGTATGTCGTATGTCGACCGAAGTCGACGGCGAACCGACGCCGCGTCCTCAGCCCTATGATGATAGGCGTTACAGACTGTCAGATCGAAAACGGGAGCCCTGCGACCCTCTTGTGTCGCTTTACGATAGAGTATGAGCGAAGAGATGAACGGAAACGGTAACGGTACGGCAGGAAACAGGGATCTGGAGCGTCTCTTGCAGCTTGCCGAGTTCAGGTATCAACTAAGGCGATTTTTGAACTTCAGCGAAACAGAGTCGGAGAAACTCGGCGTCGCAACGCAGCAATACCAGCTGATGCAGGTCATTGGCGCGCTGCCCGAGGGTGAGTCCGCGTCGATCAGCTATCTGGCGGAGCGCATGGTTCTGCGTCACAACAGCACGGTGGAACTGGTAGACCGGGCGGAGCGGGCCAGACTGGTGAAGCGCATCACCGACACACGCGATCTGCGGCGCTCCCTCGTTGAGCTGACGCCAGAGGGCCGGACCATTCTGGAGCGGTTGATCTCAGCCCACCTTGCGGAGTTGGATGGCGGTGCCGGCGAGCAACTTCTGCGTGCGCTTGGCGAGGTGCGTCGGGCAGACCTCCGAGCGCAGTCCGAGCCGACGACGGAAGGGGTTCTGTGAAGGAACCTGCGACATCGGGCTTACGGGATTACTCAGCCGATTCACGCATCCTGTATGTCAGTGCTTTGGCGGCTGTCCTCGGCGCGGTGAGTGCGCTGGCCGCCTGGGCGCTCCTTGAGATGATCGCGCTGGCGACGAACCTTTTCTACTTTCATCGCTGGAGTGTGAAGGAGGTCGATCCCTGGCAGGCCGGAAGGCACTGGTGGCTCGTCCTGATGCCTGTGCTGGGGGGCCTCATGGTGGGCCTGGTGGCGCGGTACCTGTCCCCCCGGGTGCGCGGGCATGGCATGCCGGAAGCCGTGGAGACCATCGTCTTCGGTGGGGGCCGCGTGCAACCCCGCGTGGCCGTGTTGAAGCCGGTGGCGACGGCCATCTCAATCGGTTCAGGAGGTCCGTTCGGTGCGGAGGGCCCGGTCATCATCACCGGTGGCGCGATTGGATCGGTGCTGGGCCAGTTCCTGAACATGACGGACTCCGAGCGCACCGTGCTGATGGTGGCGGGCGCCTCTGCAGGCATGGCGGCGACCTTCAACTGTCCGATGGCTGCTGTTCTTCTGGCTGTGGAAATCCTGCTGTTCGAATGGAAACCGCGTTCTCTCGTTCCCGTTACGATGGCCTGCGTTACGGCCGGCGCCGTACGGCGGCTGCTGCTGGGGCCGCAACCGCTCTTCCAGATGGCGCCCACGGGCGCACCGATTTACCACACGGCCATGCTGGGAGCTCTGCTGGTCGGATGTGTCGCCGCCTTCGTCGCCGCTGGCCTGAGCCGGGCCATCCACATCAGTGAAGAGATGTTTGAGAAGCTCCCTTTGCACTGGATGTGGTGGCCCGCGATCGGCGGCCTCGGTATCGGTCTCGGCGGCCTGCTCTTTCCACGGGCCCTCGGTGTCGGGTATAGCGTGATCCAGCAGATGATTTCTGGGGACGGCGCATGGAAGCTGCTTGCCGGCATTCTCATCATCAAGAGCCTGATCTGGGTGTTCTCCCTGGGATCGAACACGGCCGGCGGCATCCTTGCACCCTTGCTGATGCTGGGCGGCGCACTCGGCGCGGTGTTCGGTCACTTCCTTCCGCAGATGTCCACGGGGGCCTGGGTATTGGTGGGGATGACCTCGTTATTGACCGGAGCGATCGGATGCCCGCTTACCTCGGCCATGCTCTCCATCGAGCTCACCCACAACGGCGGACTGGTGCTACCGGTCCTTCTGGCCTGCGGCGCCTCGTATGCAGTGAGTGTGTTGGTGCAGCCTCGGTCCCTGTTGACCGAAAATCTGAGCCGCAAGGGGCTGCACCTCAGCCGCGAGTTCTCTGTAGACCCGCTGGAGACCATGCTTGTCGCCCAGGCCATGCATACGAGCGTGTACGCGCTAAACGACAGGGCGACCTGCAAAGACGCATCGGACTGGCTGGCAAAGACGCAGGAGCGCGGCGCGGAGGGCTGGTCTCACTGGCAGCGGCTCTTTCCCATCGTCGACGACCAGGGACGTCTTTCCGGAGCGCTTACGCGCTACCAGATGATTGCGGCGGCGGGCCTCCCGGACCAGACATGCCCGCTCGTCTCCCAGTCAAAGATCGATCCCACGACGCTGTCGCCGTTCAGTACGCTCCGGACCGCTGCCGTGGACATGGCAGAGTCGAAGCTCACCACCTTTCCGGTCGTTTCGAGCGACGGCAAGCTCTTGGGCCTCCTGACGATCGAAGATCTGCTGAAGGGGCGAAGCGAGCAGGCGCATCGAGAAAGCGATCGTCAGCGGGTGCTGCGGCTGCGGTGGCCCTATAGTCGAAAAGCGCAGCCTACAGCGCCTGATATTGAGATCGCCGTTCCTGCCCCAGCGGACAACCCGTCGCCCGCGCAGGTGCGGGCCGTTGCCGCCGGACACATTGCGGAGATAGATGCCCAGGCCACAAAGCAGGGTGAGACGACGCAGGTGGAGCTCGGAGCTTGATTGATTCTGAACATTCTCGCGTTCAACGAAAAAGACCCGAAGCATCTCGCTCCGGGCCTCTTCGCTCTGTTATTTCGAACTAAGCTTCTTCCACGCCGAGCAGCTTGCTCATCTCGTCGTACAGGAAGCCTCGGCCCGGCTTGTAGGGTTGCACCCACTTGCCGTCAAGAACGAATTGCGGAATCGCACGCTTTCCTGTGTGGGCGATGACTTCCTCGGCGGCACCGGGAGTGCGTTCGATGTCGATCTCTTTAAAGGCAATGGCGTTCTTGTTCAGGAAGCGCTTTGCCTCACGGCAGTCGCGGCACCAATCCGCGGTGTAGACCAGGAGTTCCATACGCATAGTGTCTCCGAAAAGCTGAGGTTTGTACGGCAAACGTCGCCGAGCCCTACTGTTCCTTGTAGTTGCGCATCAGACCGCCGTCGATGACGTAGGTGGACCCGGTAATATAGCCGGCCTCGTCCGAGGCAAGGAACGCGGTCAGGGCGGCGACCTCTTCGGAGGTCCCCATACGGCCCAGGGGGATGTTGTTCAACAGCGGTTTCAGCTGCTCGGGGTTATCGAGAAGCTTCTGGTTGATTGGCGTGATGATGGCCCCGGGCGCTACGTTGTTCACTGTGATGCCCAATGGACCCAGTTCCATGGCCAGATCACGCATTAGCATGCGAATGCCGCCCTTTGCAGCGCAGTAGCTGGCAAAATGCGGGAAGACCATGTCCTCATGCACGGAGGAGATGTTGATTACGCGGCCGGGCTTCTTTGCGTCGCGAAGACGGCGCACAAAGGCCTGCGTGATGAAGAAGGCTCCCTTCAGGTTAAGGTCAAGCACCGCGTCGTAGTCTTCTTCCGTAGCGTCCCAGAAGTCGGCACCTTTCTCGATTCCGGCATTGTTGATGAGGATGTCGCAGCCACCTAGCTGCTCCCAGGCGGTGTCGATCAGCTTTTGTCCGTCCGCGGGCTTGGAGACGTCGGCCTGCACAATGGCCGTCTTGCCGCCCTGCTTGTCCGTGATCTGCTTCTGGGTCTCCTCGGCTCCGTCAGGATGGCTGTGGAAATCGATGACCACCGAGGCGCCCTCGCTGCCGAGACGTACCGCAATCGCCTGGCCGATGCCCGATGACGAGCCTGTAACGACAGCGATCTTTCCCACAAAACGACCTGAAGCCATGCGCGGACTGCCTCCTCAAAAGACCGGGGTGAGAACCTGCTCCCGCTAGTCTGATGCGCTTGACGGGTCCGGGGAAGCTGCAAAGCGTGTCTGCGCGAGCCGGCGACTGCGGAAGAAGCCGGTCAGCATGGCGCTGCACTCGTCCGCCAGGACGCCCGCGGTCACCTCGACGTAGTGGTTCAGGGCGGGGTAGTTCAGCACGGGCAGGACAGAGCCGCAGGCCCCTGCTTTGGGATCGCGGGCGGCATAGACAAGGCGAGCGATTCGGGCGTGCAGGATGGCACCCGCGCACATGGCGCAGGGTTCCAGGGTGCACACCAGCGTGCAGCCGAGAAGACGGTAGTTGCCGAGGGCGCGGCTGGCTTCGCGCAGGGCAACAATCTCGGCATGAGCCGTAGGGTCCGACGTACGCAAAACCTGGTTGTTGCCTATCCCAAGGACCTCGCCAGTGGAGCTCAGGACCACGGCGCCGACCGGAACTTCACCGGCCTCCTCGGCAGCACGCGCCTGGGCGATGGCGAGACGCATCCGCTGCTCCTGTGTGGCGAGATCGGGCGTGAACGTCTCCATGGGCGGCTAATCGAGGTGCTCGCCGGCTTCGGAGCGGAGGGACTGCAGGAACGCCTCGAGGAGCTGGATGCGCGGCTGCGCGAGAGATCGGGTGGCTGCAAGCCGCAGCTTGCCGGGGAAGGTCTCGAGCGCCTGCTGGAGCGAGCGCTCCGCATCGGTGAACCGGTGGAACCTTGTGTCGCTGCCGACCTTGGCGGCGGTGCGCAGAATCCCGATGGCACCGAGCTGCTCCAGGATGTCGGCATCGCGCAAAAGGGTCGCTTCGGGACTGCTGGGCTCATCGTGCGGCTGGTGCTCGCGGATGCAGCGTAGGACCGAGTGGACCTTGTTCGGCGGGAACCCGAAGCCTTCCAGCAACGCCGGTGCGTGAATGCAGACGTAGTCAACGTGATTCCAGGTTGCCAGCGCGAGCGGATCCTCGGGCCGATGACCGACAAAGACACCGAGATCGTGTAGAAAGGCCGCGGCGAAGACGATGTCGTCGTCATAGGCGATGCCCGGCATCGCAGCAGCGATCTCTTGAGTCAGCGCGTAGAGGCGGGGCTGGTGGCCGTACTTGTGAACGGGGTTGGCCTGCTGTTTGAGGTATTCGGTTAGCCTCTGACGCCAGAGGCTGTCGCGATCGCTCATACTCCGCGCACCTGTGGCTGCGCTGCAGGGCCGAAGAAGCGCTCAATCTGCCCTCCAAGCTCGCGCAGCTTCACGCGCCGCTGCTCAAGGCCCTTGTCGTCGAGGGTGAAGGCTTGCGTCCATGCCCTCTCGAGCACCGGGAGGAGCCGCTCGGCGGTGAGGTCAGCGGTGGGCCAGCTGCCGATGGTCTGAAAGATCTGATCGGCCTCGGTCTCGTACTCATCGGCGGGTGCGCCGTCAGCGATGAACCCTTCGACATCTGCGGTCGCGACGAGTTCCTGGATGGAGGCGAGGTCGGGTGGTGGGGGCCAGGGCTTTGCGGTGGTCATGCTCCGGACCAGTCTACGCGGGCTCCTGCTGGGAGAGGCAATGGAGCGCACCGAGGCCCCAGATGAGGTCGGTGGCGTGGATGCCCGTGACGATGCGGTCCGGGAAGCACTCCGCGATCGTGTTCAGGGCGATACGATCGTTCGGGTCGTTGAAGGTCGGGACGAGGACCAGGCCGTTGGCGATGTAGAAGTTGGCGTAGCTTGCGGGCAGGCGCTGACTCTCGAAGGCTACCGGGGCGGGCATGGGCAGGGTCCGCACCTCGAAGCGCTGGCCATCGAGGTTCCGCGCCTCGCGAAGGCGCTCGAGGTTCTCGGCCAGCGGGAGGTGGTTCTCGTCGGCGGTGTTGGCCTCAACCGCGGTGAGGATCGTGTTGGTGCCGACGAAGCGGGTGATGTCGTCGACGTGGCCGTGGGTGTCGTCGCCGGCGCAGCCGCGGTTGAGCCAGAGCACCTGGTCGATGCCGAGGTGGTCGTGGAAGGCTTGCTCCAGCTGGGCCTTGCTGACCCCTGGATTGCGCTGTTGGATGTTGCTCAGCAGGCATTCCTCGGTGGTGAGCAGGACCCCAGCGCCGTCCGTGTCGATGGAGCCGCCTTCGAGGATGAGGCGGTGTTGGGTGCCGTCGGCGAGCGTTACCGTGGGCTCGGTGACGGGCATGGCGTAGAGCTCGGCGACGTGCTTCGGGATGAGGTCGTCGTTGTGCCAGTTCTCGTACTTGGCCCAGGCGTTGAAACGCCAGTTGGTGATAGCGACTTGTCCATCGTCGTCCTCCGCCTTGACGAAGATAGGGCCGGAGTCGCGGAGCCAGATGCGGTCGGTGCGCCAACGATGGAAGTGCAGGCGGGCGAGATTGGCGCCCTGACGGCGGAGCATCCCGGTGGCGCGCTTTTCGGCGGCGAGATCGTTGACGAGGATGTGCACGTCTTCGACCGAGCTGAGCCAGCGGACAATCTCGCAGTAGACCCAGGGGATGGGCTGGAACTTGCCGGGCCAGTCGTCCGGGTTGTGGGGCCAGGCGAGCCAAGTAGCGGCGTGAGGGGCCCACTCGGCGGGCATGCGATAGCGAGGTTGTTGGAGATCAGCCATGCAGATGTGGCAGGGGGGTACCCCCCTGCCCTTTTTGTACAAAGTATCCAAAAGATTGAACTTAGCTCGGTACCAGGTACCCCGTACAGCAGAAGTGGGAGATTTCAAGAAGCAGGCGGGCGAGGTTTACTTCCGTAAGTATATCGGGACGAGGTGCAATTACACGCAACGGGGCGAGGGTCCAGTTAGGGCTTCGCGGCTACCGTGCAGGTTCACTGGGGACGAGTGGGTGAGCTGCCGGGTGTCGTCTGTGCATTGGAGGGAGATCCGGGGACAGCGTAGAAGCCATAGGTGGCGGTGTAGGGGACCCGTACCGTTTGGCCGGCCAGCGTGACGTCGCAGCCGGTCTCCGGCGCGGCACCGCCATGGGTGTTGTAGCGGCGGATGTAGGAAACGGAGGCGAGGGTTCCGCTCGCCGCGGGGTTGCCGCCCTCGGCTGGCTTGGTCTTCATGAGCACCCAGGGCAGGTCTCCCGGATTGCCGGAGGCCTTGTCCCGCATGCGGATGCCGCGGACCGAGCTGCCGTCCTCCAGCGTCCAGACAGGACCAGCGCCATGGTGGCCTGCGGGCTTGCCTGTGGCGAGGTTGAAGAGTTGGGCATCGGGCGCCTTGTAGACCCAGCGATAGCCCGCGGGGTCGGCGGTGCAGGTGTATATCTGGACGCCGCGGCCTTCGAGGATGGTGACCGTGGACGCGGTTTCTGGCGGAAGGGTGAGGTCCTGGGCTGGCGGCGGGGGCAGAGCGCCGGCCGAACGTGCGGCTTGTGGAAGGACGATGGCGGCGAATAGGGCTGCGGTCGCGAACATGGCTTGGGCTGTTGGATGCAGGGGCGGGCGACTGCGGGGCGAGAGGGTGGCGGTTTGTGGGCAGGTAACAGCAAAGGCAAACGCAGATTCCCTGCGGGAATGACAACAAGAAGGGGGCGGAGCTACGACGGGCAATGGAGTCAGCGGGGCAGCAGCAGATCCCTTCGGGATAACAACAAAGCGGGGGGGGGCGACGGGGAGCAGTGGCGGGAACAGGGGGCAACAGCAAAGGCAACGCAGATTCCCTTCGGAATGACAAGAAGGGGCGTTAACCGCAAGGCAACAGCAGATCCGCTTCGGGATGACAACAAAGAGGAGACCGGGGGGAGGGTAGGAGGAAGCGGGATTGGTCGCGGGGTGAGAACAACGGGAGCGAAGTGTTCTTCCGCTGAAAAGAGAGCCCCAAATGGCGTTTTCAGGAGCCGTAAACAGCATCCGTGTACTGAATGCTCCCTACCGACATCCCTGTTCGTGAGCCGGTCTCCCTACGTAGGCGGGAGGTTCCGTCGGGAGATCCGCTTCTTCGTTTTCAGAGCGTTGTAAAGGAATACACAACAGAGGGCGGGCGCGTTCGCGCATTGAGTAACTTGACTCTCGACGTAGCCGCGGGCAGCTTTCTGGCCTTGGTAGGCCGGAGTGGATGCGGCAAGTCCACGCTGCTGAACCTGGGTGGGGCTATGGATTTCCCGAGTGGGGGCGAGGTGCTGCTGGACGGTATCGCCACCGCGAAGCTGAACGATGCGGAGCTGACGCGGCTGCGGCGGGAGAAGGTGGGGTTTATCTTTCAATCCTTCCAGCTGATCCAGACCCTGAGTGTGGCTGAGAACGTGGAGTTGCCGCTCCTGCTGGCGGGCGGTGGACGAGCACGTCCGCGGGCTCTGGAGCAGTTAGAGTCGGTCGGTCTCGGTGAGCTTGCGGGGCGTATGCCGCATCAGCTTTCCGGCGGGCAGATGCAGCGCGTGGCCATCGCGCGGGCGCTGGTGGCCGGCCCACGCCTGGTGCTGGCCGATGAGCCGACAGGCAATCTGGACACGGCAACCGGCAATTTAATCCTCGAGCTGCTACAGAGCATCTGCCGGGAACGGCAAGCGACGATCCTGATGGCGACGCACAGCCCGGAAGCCGCCGCTTTCGCGGACAGTATCGTGCGGCTGCGAGATGGCCAGATCGAACAGATTGTGCAGAACTGAGATGGGATCCGCGGCGCTGCTGTTTCGATTGATTCTTCGGCCTATGTTTCAAGAGCGCGGACGCTCGATGCTGATCCTGGTGGCCGTGGCGCTGGGTGTGGCGGTGGTACTGGCGATCGACCTGGCGAGCGGAGCCGCGACGGGCTCCTTCCGGTCGTCCATGGAGACGCTTTCGGGGGACAACGACCTGGAGATCACAGCGACCGGCGGCGTACCTGAGACCGTCGTGGGCAAGCTGGACACGCTGCCGTACCGGATCCGGGCGAGCGCTCGCATTGAGGACCATGCCTCGGTGGGGGAGGCGGGTGAGACGGTGCCGCTGATCGGGATCGACCTGATTGCGGAAGCCAATAACGCGGCAGGAGAGCGCGTCGCCAAGGATTGGGATTGGGGCAGTCTACAGCACATCAACGACACGGACGCGGTGTGGGTGACGCACGGGTTAGGACGCAAGGTTGGCGACCACGTTTCGCTGCTGATCAACGACAGCACGAAGGACTACGTCGTGCGCGGGGTCATTCCAGCGACAGCACAGCTGGGGACCGAAGCCGTGGCGATGGATATCGGCGCGGCACAGATTGCGACCGGAAAGGTGGGTCGCATTGACCGCATCCTGATCAAGCTGCCCCAGGGTGGTGATCTGGAAGAGTGGGAGGGAAAGCTGCGGGCCGCCATGCCGGGTGGAGTGCAGCTGCAGCCACAAGGCAGCCAGACCGCGGCCAACCGAAAGATGCTTGCGGCGTTCCGGTGGAACCTGCGCGTTCTGAGCTACATCGCGGTGCTGGTGGGAGCATTCCTGATCTACAACACGATCTCGGTGTCGGTGGTGCGACGGCGCGCACAGATTGGTACGGTGCGGGCGCTGGGGGCAAGCCGGAATGCGGTGCTGTTTGCGTTTCTGATCGAGGCAGCGATCTTCGGGATGGTTGGATCGATACTGGCGCTGCCGCTGGGCCGGCTGATGGCGACTGGCGCGGTGCGGCTGCTGTCCACGACCGTGGATGCGCTGTACATCTCGAGCCGGCCGGGCACCATGACCATGTCCGCCGCATCGCTTGCGCTGGCGTTCCTGGTGGGCATGGGCGTGACGCTGGCGTCGGCGCTGAGCCCGGCGCTGGAGGCTTCGCGTGTTCCGCCGACGGAGGCCATGGCCCGTGGCGCGCGGGAGTACGCGGTCCGCGTGGAGCGCAAGCGGGATCTCGTGGTGGCGGCGGTGCTTGCGGCATTGGCGGCGGCGGCGGCGCAGGCACCGGCGATCGGGGGCAAGCCACTCCTCGGCTACATCGCGGCGTCGCTGCTGATTGCATCGTGTGCGCTGGCCGTTCCGACACTGGTGTATGGAGTCATGTCGACGGGCTCGGGATTGCTGCAGCGGCTTGGCGGCGTGCAGGCGCTGCTTGCCTCGCGGAGCCTGGCTGGATCGCTGCGAAGGACCTCTGTGCTGGTGTGCGCGCTGGCGACGGCGATTGCGATGATGACTTCGGTGGCCATCATGGTGGGCAGCTTTCGCAAAACGGTGATCAGCTGGATGGACACGCAGCTGCCGGCTGACCTTTATCTGCGGCCGGCGGGCAATCCGTCGGCGGATCGGCACCCGACCATCGCACCGGAGTTTGCTGAACAACTGACAGCGCTGCCGGGAATTGCGTATGTGAGCCGGTTCCGCGCCTATGAGATCGGGTATGAGGGGCTGCCGATCACGGTGGCTTCCGTGGAGACAAACATCCCACGCTACGACCAGACGTCGGGGTTCGTTTCGGGCAGGGCGCCCGAGGCTGTGTTGAAGGAGCTGGCTGAGCCCGGAACGGCGATGGTGAGCGAGCCTTTCACGATGAAGCATCACGTGAAGACAGGCGACGTGCTGACACTTCCGCTGGGCTCGCAAATGGCGCGACTACGCATTGTGGATGTGTTCTATGACTATGCGAACGAGCGTGGGTATGTGGTGATCTCGCGGCAGAATCTGCTGTCGTACCTGCATGATCCGGCGGCCTCAAACCTGGCCGTGTACCTGAAGCCGGGCGCCGATCTGGAGGGGGTGCGCCGGGAGATCCAACAGGCCGGAGCGCATCGGGATGTGCTGATTTTCAGCAATGGCGAGCTGCGGCACGAGGCCATCCGGATCTTCGATCAGACCTTTGCGATCACGTACGCGCTGGAGGCGATTTCGGTGCTAGTGGCAGTGATGGGGATTGCGGGCGCGCTGATGTCGATTGTGTTTGACCGCAGGCGGGAGTTCGGGCTGCTGCAGTACCTGGGCGCGGCTTCGAGGCAGATTCGCGGGATGATTCTGGTTGAGGCAGGATTGATCGGCATTCTGTCCAACATTGCAGGGCTTCTGCTCGGTGTGGCGCTGTCGCTGATTCTGATTTTTGTCATCAACAAGCAGTCTTTTGGATGGACGATTCGGTTTCATTGGCCCATTGGGGTGCTGTTAGGGGCGTTGAGTGTGGTGTATGTGGCGACGGTGCTGGCTGGACTGTACCCCGCGCGGGTGGCGCGGAGGCTGAATCCGATCGAGGTGGTGCATGAGGATTAAGCTGCTGTGCTTCGTGATGGTGTTTTTCTGTGTGACGGTTCAGGGGCAGCAGTATGCGCCTGCGCTGCCTGGGTACCAGTATGAGTTTCCGCGCGATCACTTCAGCCATCCTGACTACCAGACCGAGTGGTGGTACTACACGGGCAATCTGAGGGCGAAGGATGGGCACCGGTTTGGGTTCGAGCTGACCTTTTTCCGGCAGGGCGTTTCGCGTGCGGTCACCTCAGCGGCCTGGAATGTGCATGATCTTTACATGGCGCATCTGGCGTTGAGTGATGTGAGCGGCAGCCGTTACTACGCGACGGAACAGCTGAATCGGGCGGGGCCGGGGATTGCGGGCGTGGACGCGGCTTCGGGGACGGTCTGGAATGGGAACTGGCAAACGATCCTGAGCGACAAGGCTCACCATTTGCGTGGAGTGGGCGAGAACTTCTCGTTTGACCTGATTGCTGCCCCGCAGAAGCAGGCGGTCATTCATGGCACGGACGGTGTGAGCCAGAAGGCCGAGGGCGCGGGACACGCGTCGCACTACATTTCCTTTACGCGGATGAAGTCGGCGGGCACGGTGGAGCTCAACGGAACGCGGTACGAGGTGGATGGCGATACGTGGATGGACCACGAGTTCTTCAGCGACTCAATGAATGGCGACGAGGTTGGATGGGATTGGCTGAGCGTGCAGCTGGACGACAACAGCGAGCTGATGCTGTACCGCTTGCGCCATGAGGATGGAAGCGTGGACCCCTACTCGTCTGGCACGTATGTGGATGCCCAGGGGAGAACGCAGCACCTCAAGCTGCGGGACTTCAGCATGACGCAGGCAGGGGTGACCTATAGAAGCGAGAGGACAGGCGCGACGTATCCGATCGCGTGGACGGTGGCGGTTCCGGGGCTGGGGCTGCAGATCGACGTCTCGACGCCGCTGAAGAATCAGGGGTTCGTGAGCCGCTTTGGACCGAGCTATTGGGGAGGCGCGATCGATGTGACGGGGCATCGCCAGGACAAGGTCGTGCGCGGGACAGGCTACCTGGAGATGACGGGATACTCCCCTTCTGCGGGAACTCTCTTCTTAACGACACCGAGGTAGATGATCGGCCTGAGACTGTTTGGCCCTCCAGGCGGTTGAGAAGGCACTCAGGGATGCTGACCGTTGAAAGCCTTTGACCGAATGTTATCCCTGCCCCTGATTGTCGTCCCGCAGCGAAGCGAAGGAATCTGCTTTCGCGCCATGGCGTGGCTCGGAAGCTCAAGAAGCGGATTCCTCCGCTTCGTTGCGGAATGACAAACCAGAGGGAGTCGCGCTTGCGGTGAAGTTCACCAGGGTCTCAGCGAATCAGTATCCGGGGTCGCTGATCTTGCGGACGGTGATGTTCGAGGTGTACTTGGACATAATTGGCTGGATTTCGGATGCCTTGCCGACCACCACGACGACGAGGTTGTCGGCGGAAGGGAAGTCCTGGGTGAGAAGACGTTTTTCCTCGCCGACGGAGGTCTTCTGCAGGGCGATCAGATTGGCGTTGAACTGATCGCGGGTGATGCCGTAAAGCTCGTTGCGGGCAAGGGTGGTGGCGAGCTGTTGCGAGGTCTCGAGTGAGGGTGGAAGCTCGCCGGCGATGGAGTTCTTGGCGGAGGTGAGCTGGGCCTCGGTAAAGCCGGCGGTGTGGGCCGTGTTGATGACCTCGAGGGTCTTGTCCATGGCTGGCCCGGTGGTGGCGTTCTTTGTGAAGGTTGTCATGGTGAAGGGGCCGGGAGCGCGGAGCTGCGCAAAGCTGGAGACCGCGCCGTAGCTGTAGCCGCTCTTGATGCGGAGCTCGGTGTTGAAGAGCGAGGTGAAACGCCCGCCGAAGAGGGTGTTGACGACCTGGATGGGACCGCGGCTGGGGTCGGTGGCGTCGATGCCAATGTTGCCCATGGCGAAGTAGGTCTGGGTGGCGTCCGGCTTGTCGACAAGCAGGAGACGGCGACCGGTCTGCGGTTTGATCGGCGGAAGCGGGATGGCGGCGGGAGCCTTGCCCTGCCAGGCACCGAAGGCCGCCTGGATGGCGGACTTCATGGCCCCGCGGTCGAAGTCGCCGGCGATGGCGAGGATGGCATTCGCGGGCGTGTAGTTGACCGCGTAGAAGCGGGTCAGGTCGTCGCGAGTGATGCCGCGCAGGGAGGCTTCGTCACCTCTGGGCGGGCGGCCATAGGGGGTTTCCGGACCGTAGAGAAAGGCGCGGAAGTACAGGCCGAGCACCTGCTGGGGCTCGTCCTTGGTGGCGCGCACGCCGTCCTGCTGCTGGCCGAGCGCCTTTGCGAACTCGGCCTGCGGGAAGTTGGGGTGGAGAACGGCATCGTTCAGCAGGGAGAGTGCCGCGGCCTGGTCCTTTTTGAGGAAGTTTGCTGAGACGGTCGTGGCGTCGAGGTCGGCGGAAGTGGCGTATTGCATGCCGATGAAATCGAGGTCGTTGGAGAAGGCCTCGGCGGAACGGGTTGCGGTGCCGCGCCGGAGCAGCTCGGAGGTGAGTGTGGCGAGACCTTCCTTGCCCCTGGGGTCGGCGACCGTGCCGGAGCGAAGCACCAGCGTGGC
>CAXTGN010000028.1:0-20712 GCA_964243455.1 uncultured Acidobacteriaceae bacterium | reverse complement strand
GAAGCGGGGAATATTCGCAGCCCACTTCCTGGGAGAATTCACCGACCAGCGACACCTGATCGAGCAAGGCGCCGACCTCGACGCCGTCGTCCACCTCTTTTGTGGTCAGCGTCGCCGCGACGATCTGGCCGGTGCCGGTATCCACGCCGATGTGCAGCTTGCGCCAGGACCGGCGCGTTTTGGTGCCGTGCTTCTCGACCAGCCACTCGCCCGCGCCGCAGAGCTTCAGGCCAGTGCTGTCCACCAGCAAGTGCAGGGGCTCACCGTCCCTGCGCGCTTGCGGGCGTGGCACCTCAAGCGTCTCCGCCCGGCGGCACAGGGTCGAGTGGTCCGGCACGGCCAGATCGAGCCCGAGCAGGCCGATGACCGAGCCGATCAGGCCCTCGGTTTGGCGCAGCGCCAGGCAGAACACCGCCCGGAGCGTGAGGGCCGTCAGGATGGCCAAGGACGAATACCAGGGCTGTCCGCCAGGGGTCGTGCGCGGTGCCGCCCTCCAACCCTCGATGGCGTCGTCCGTGAACCAGACCGTGAGGCTGCCGCGCTGGCGTAAGCTGGCGTCATACTCGCGCCAGTTCATGAGCTTGTGTTTCTGCTTGGGAATGTGGTGACGGCGGTTTTGGTTCAGCTTGAACGGCAAGGTGGGCTTCCAAGGTCAGGGTGGAGCCTCCTACGCCGCGCCGGTTCCGGACGCCACTGGGTGGCTCCATGCAACAACGTCGCACAGCCCACAAGGGGCAACCGCGGCCCGGTGAGCCGACTCAGCCATACGGCGGAGATGTGTGAGGATTCCGTCGGAATCCTTGCCATGGCCCACGACGAAAAGGCGGGCGAGTCCGATCGCGCTTTGGGCTGCGACGATCCACTAACCGACCTCGACCGCCTGCTCCCATATCCGCGAAGCCGCTCCCGCCGCTTGGTAATGGGGTTCGAAGGGCGAGCCGAACGCTCTTTGGACCAAGAGCGTCAGTACGATCAAAGCGGTCACCCGCCAGGACGCGCGACTTCATAGGGACCACCGCGAGATCAGCGAAGGAACAACGAACGTTGCGAGCACGAGCAGGGTCGCGGCGATCAGGGCAGCGTCCCGAGTCATCGCTCGCTCCGTTCGCGGCATTGCTGACGCCTCGAAAACTGGAACGGCTGGTCCGTGTCGCAACGAGAAGGCAGGACGCCCCGATCGCGTAGTCGCACCGGCGCGCCAGAGGTCAGACATCGCCGAAGGATCGAAGGGCGGCGCCCACCACCTGCTCCCCCCATTCTTGGACGAAGTGACCGGCTTCACTGATCAGCATGGGCTCGGGACATCCGCGGATCCGCCGCCGCAGCGCCAGCATCGAATTTCTGCCGAAATTGGCGTCCTTCTCGCCAACGGCCATGAACGTTTTGCCCGACCACTCGTTGGTCCAGAATTCCTCCGCGGCTTCGGCGATGTCGATTCCCTCCATGCCCGGCTCGACCATGACCAGGTCCGGGAAGGTGCGCACCCCCGCCTTGTAGCGAACATCCGGGAAGGGAGCGCCGTAGGCGGCGGCCTCCGCCGGCGTCAGATGCGGCACCGCGCTTCGAAGGTAGGCTGCAACGTCGAAGTCGAACGTCGTGCGGACCCGCTGCCGCCATTGGTAGAATGCCTCCGGGCGCGGCGCGCCGACCGGAATGATCGTGTTCATGACGATAAGCCGCGCCAGCCTCGTCCTAATGCTAGGTTCCGCCGGCAGCGTCAGCCCGAGCATGCCGCCCCAGTCCTGAACGACCAGGGTGACGTTGGCGAGATCGAGGCGCTCGACGAACCGCAGGAGCATATTGCGGTGGAAATGGAACGAGTAATCCTCGACGCGCGTCGGCTTGTCGGATCGCCCGAAGCCGAGCAGGTCGGGGGTGACCACCCGCGCGCCCGAGCCAAGCATGGAGGGGATCATCCTGCGGTAGAGATAGCTCCACGTCGGCTCGCCGTGCAGACATAGGAACAAATGACGCGCGTCGCGTGGGCCAACATCCAGGTAGTGGATGCGCAAGCCCTCGTAGCCCGCCAGATCGTCGACGTAATGAGGCGCGTAGGGGTAGTCGGGCAGGTCCGAGAAGCGCTCGTCCGGTGTCCTCAGCGCAGAGATGGCCGGCATTCCTCGTCTCCTGATCCCACGTGGGTGTCGAAGAAAGCCTGGAATCCCGAACCGCTGTAGACCACGTCTTCGGGAAGCTGCTTCCCGAAATAGAGACATGCTCGAGCCGTTTGCTCTCCGATGGCCATCGAGCGATCTGAATTCCCGATCAGCGGCTGCGCGACGGCATCCAGAAAGCTGGAAGCAGCTTCCAGCTCGAGAGGCTGCTCAGACTGGGGACCCGCGCGCTAACTAGGGCTCTCGACGTGACAAGCAATAAGAAGCGCTCGTCGAGAGGGCTCTCGACGAGCGCTTCTTGATCAAGCTTAGGACATTCTCTCAGTCAGATACCCTCCAGAAGAAGGTAGCCCAATGAACGTTGCCATCATCGGCCTTGGTAACATCGGATCCAAGGTAGCAATGAATCTGGCCGCGGGCGGGCGACCCGTCATCGTCGCGGACAAGACGCAAACCAAAGCTGCGGAATTGGCCGAGCGACTGGGCAGCAACGCCGCCGCGTTGCCGATCAACGAGGCCATCCGCGAGGCTGACGTCGTCATCCTAGCGGTCTACCTCGACGCGATGAAGGAACTCGTCATGACGTATCGTGGCGATCTGGAAGGTAAGATCGTCGTAGATCCCTCGAACGCGATCGCTCCCGACGGCAAGGGCGGATTCAAGAAGACGATCGCGGCGGATGAGTCCTCCGGGCAGATCATCGCCGGCTTGCTGCCGGAGGGGGCGGAACTCGTCAAGGCGTTCGGCACGCTTGGCGCGGAGTCCTTGGCGTCGGGGGCGAACCGGTCGCCGCAACGGGCCGTGCTGTTCTACGCGACCGACTACCCGGAGGCCGGACGTGCGATCGCCTCGCTCGTAAACGCAAGCGGCTTCTCACCAATTTCCATCGGGGGGATAGACCAGTCGATCCGCATCGAGGTGGGGGGCGATCTTCACGAGTTCGGAAAGCTTGGTAGGTTGGTCTCGGCCGAGGAGGCGGAGGCGCTGGTCTGACTCGAAACAGTGATTTCGGCAGAAGATCGGCTGCCACGACGGCGACACAGAAACCCTGCCCGTATGCATTATCCCGATTTGGGAAACGACCTTCTCGATCTCTGATCTAAGCTGCCGTCGACCCGCATGCTAATCGCCGCATCTAACGTCATGAGCGCCAGGAGATCACATGGACGATTCTAGGAGCGGACCCATCGACGGCGGTCGCCGGTCCCTGCTTGGTCTGGCATCGATCGCTGCGGTCGGACCTAGCTTTGCCCGCCCAGCGAGCGCGCAGGTGGCAGTCCAGGGCCGCGGCACAACGGGCCGCGGCGGACCGTCCGGGCCACTTCGGTCGGCCGGCGCGCTGGCGTTCGGGCCGAACGACATCCTGTTCGTCGGCGACATCGCCGGCGCCGCCGTGCACGCATTCGCACTGCCCGCGTCGGACATCACCGCCCAGCTCGATGTGGAAATGGGCAACCTCCACAATTTCGAAGGCCGCGATCTCGTCCGGGGCGTCGACCAGAAGCTCGCCGCCATGTTCGGAACGACGTACGACCAGATCGTCGTCAACGACATGGTCGTCCATCAGCCGTCCCAGCAGATCTTCCTGTCCGTCGAGCGCGGCCGCAGCACCGCCGCCATCGCCGCCATCGTCAAGGTCAATCACGGCGAACTCGAGATCCTGGATCTCAGCCAGGTCCCGCATACGCAGGTCGCCGTACCGAACGTGCCCGATCCGAAGGCAATGCTCGAGTTCGAACCGCAGCGCGTGTACGCCATCACCGACGTGAAGTACCATGACGGCGAGATCATCGTCACCGGCGTCTCGAACCAGCGCTTCGCCTCCACCATCTACCGGATCCCATATCCGTTCACGGCCAAGCTGGCGACCTGCACCGCCGAGATCTGGCACCCGGTCCATGGAGAGTGGGAGACGCGCGCGCCGATCATCCGGCACTTGGTCAAGGAGCTGAACGGCGAACCGCATCTGATCGCTGTTTATGGCTGCACGCCCCTGGTTCGCTTCCCTCTCGCGGCGCTCACGGACGGTGCGCATGTTCGCGGCGAGGTCATCGGCGAACTCGGCTACGGGAGCAATCCGCTCGACATGACGACCTTCACCGACCCCTTCGACAAGAAGGAGTATCTGCTGGTGACCATCGACGTGCGAAGCGCCTCGCGAATCGCCGTCGTCGACCTCGCGACGGCGGCGCCGGAGCCGGTCAACGTGCCGATCGATTTCGGCCCCGGCGGTCTCGGCCGCACCCAGGGTCTGCTCCCGATCATCGCGGATCATTTCGCGGTTCTGAACGACCACTGGTCGGTCCAGGTGCATCGCCACCAGAAAACCGGCTATCGCCTCGACGTCAGTACCTTGATGATGCCGTACTTCTTCGAGCGCCGGGACGGGATGGCGGAGATGAACTGGCCCGATGCCCCCGATCCGTTCAAGTATCGCGAGCACCGCGACGAGATATCGCGTGGAACCTGAACCATAGCCACGCGGGTGACCAACGTAACTGATCAATCGGGTAAGGTCGCAGCTTGCCGTCGTTGGTGATCGACCATGAGCACTGCGGGTCAGGAACGCCTGGCATCGTGGTTCACCCGTTGGATCCGGATTTGTCACCGTCGCTGTCCGCCTAC
The DNA here is from genome assembly GCA_964243455.1 of uncultured Acidobacteriaceae bacterium. Lineage (GTDB taxonomy): Bacteria > Acidobacteriota > Terriglobia > Terriglobales > Acidobacteriaceae > Granulicella. The sequence goes on along the minus strand of CAXTGN010000028.1, from coordinate 15,973 downwards.
CTGGAAGGCGGCGGCAGCATGCGATCCATATTATGGGTGGACGTCGTGCAGCGTGGCGGCCCTCCCGTTGACGCCCTCCCACAAGTGCTTGGGCGACATGAGTGGTCCGAGGGCTACATACGGTTCAGGCCGCATTTCCCGTTCGAGGCGGGCGTGGTCTATCGAGCGACCTTCGATCCCGGGCCGCTCCGCCACCTCGAATTATATGATGCGCGAACGATTGAGTTCTCGCTCCCGAGGAAAGTGGGGCCTCGGCCGACCGAGGTCACTCAGATATATCCCTCGTCCGACGACCTGCCCGAGAATCTACTCCGGTTCTACGTCTGTTTCTCCAATCCGATGGAGCGCGGACGTGCAGGCGATGCCATCTCGATCGTAGGTTCCCATGGTGAGCCGGTCGCCGACGTCCTATACCGCGCACCTGTCGAACTCTGGGATCCGGGCATGCGGATCCTTACCGTACTGCTCGATCCTGGAAGGCTGAAGCGTGGGGTAGGCCCCAACCGTAAGCTCGGGCCTCCCCTTGCCGCGGGCGGAACCTACACGTTGCAGATCGGAGCCGGCATGACCGACATGAACGGCGATCCGCTGCGAGAGCCTGTCCACAAGCAGTTTAAGGCGACCGAGGCAGTCCGGCGGCGCGTTGCGGCCGAGCCGTGGGAACTCACGGCTCCCGTCTCCGGTGGTCTCCAGCCTCTGACCCTCACCTTCCCGAGCGCGATGGATTGGGCGCTGCTGTTCCATTGCGTCAGCGTCGCCTCAAACGATGGTCATCCGGTTCTGGGCCGGATCATGATCGATCAATTCGAAAGGCGTTGGCGCTTCATCCCGCGGGTTCCCTGGAAGGCAGGCCGTTACAATGTCATGATCGACTCCACGCTGGAAGACCCGTGCGGCAATGATTTGCTGGCGCAGTTCGATCGGCCGATCGGGGCCGAAAACTACCAACACGATGAAATCGCGATCAACGCCATACCGTTCGAAGTGCAGTCTCGAGTCTTGGCGAGTCCGCCAGACCAACGCTAATTCCGGGTCTCGAAGTCGAGAAGGAATGTCAAGGCGTGATGCATGCGCCGTCGACCGGGAGAGGAGTAGCGGAGCTGATCGTGAACGGCCGCTTCACCACGCTCGACCTGTCGCCGCTGGGCTACGAGCGGCTGGGGACGAACCAGCCGATCCGGGAAGCCCTGGTGTATTGACCAACCAGTTGAGGTGACGGCCTTGAACGTTCTGATCGTCTACGCCCACCCCGAACCAACCTCGTTTAACACCGCCATGCGGGACGCGGCCGCGTCAACGCTGCGGGAGGAGGGGCACGGCGTCGTGGTCAGCGACCTGTATGCGATGGGCTTCCATGCCGTGCTCGGCGCAGAAGATTTTCGCGGGGAACGGCTGGACAGCGCGGTGCTGAACGTGGCGGCGGAGCAGACCAACGCCCATGCCACGGGCAGCTTCGCGGCAGACATCGCCGCGGAACAGGCGAAGGTGGCAGCGGCGGACCTGCTCATCCTTCAATTTCCCGTCTGGTGGTTCGGCATGCCGGCCATCATGAAGGGCTGGGCCGACCGGGTCTTCGCCCGCGGCTTCGCCTATGCGGCGGGGCGCAAATACGATACCGGCTTGTTCCGTGGCAAGCTGGCCATGGTGGCGGCGACCACCGGGACATCGGCGGACACCTATGCGCCGGATGGCATCGATGGCGACATACACATCGTTCTCTGGCCGATCCACAACGGCTTGTTGCGCTACACCGGCTTCGATGTCCTGCCGCCGCACGTCGTATACATGCCCGGGCGGATCGGCGCAGAAGGGCGGGAGGCCGGCTTGGAGGCTTACCGGCAAAGGCTGCGCACCTTGGACGCTACGCCGCGGCTGTTCTTTCATCCAAAGGATGATTACGGCCCGAACGAACGTCTTAAGCCCGGCGTGCTGGCCCGGTCGGGCATCCAACGCAACCTTTAATGCGGAGCGAACGCGTAATCTACATTCTAGCAGCGCGTCGACCGTAACGTCAGTAGTGCAGGTCGAAACGTTCTCCGGCCACTCTGGTCGCTTCGGACCATGCCTGCCTGGGAGAAAATCAAACGTCGTTGCCTGTTCGGGGCCACGACGCGCAGACAAGCACGCTCGACACGACTGGTCCTGCCGCAGCCCGATCGTTCCGAGATTAGCCGCGCATCAGCTTGGAAGTTCTTCGCCGACAGCCACCTCGGACCCGTCCGGGTTGCCGCGGAAGCGCCACGCCCCACCGGAGCGATAGGTGGAAGAGGTGAGGAACGTGTCTTCCATGTATTGCATGTAGCGGACCTGGCCCTCCGTGACGACGGCATGGATGGCGAACGGAGAAGTAACGGTCTTCCCCAGCACCGTCGATCGTAGGGTGAAGCTGCCGAAGATGGCGACGTTCTCCCCCTCTCCGAAAACGAAGCGCGGCTCGAACGCGACCACGGTCCACCAAGTGCTGACGTCCTGGAACGTCTTGAGGATCGCCGCTCGTCCGTTGCCGGCGTGGGTGCCCGCCCATGGCATGACCCTCGTGAGGTCCGGGTTGTCGAAGCTGAGCGACACGTATGTCGCGTCCTCCGCGACGAGCGCCTCGACGACTTCCGGCTTCGTGGCGCTTGCCAGGAGTTCCTGCACAATCTGTATCGGTGACTTATCCACGTCTTGCTCCCGCTACGTTCAGATTGGCGCGAAGCCGCCCGACAGCGCCGAAACGCCACCGGACAGCTCCATGGACGCCACGGACCCGTGCATCTGCAGGGCATCGACCCCAGCGCCGTGGCTCAAGAGACCCCCGCCAACGACGAGTTGCTGCACTGCTCCCCCGGGTTTGATGCTGAGCGGGATCGCCGGCAGCTGGACCACCACGCCCTTGACCAGGGAGTCGCCCGTGCCGCCATGCGTCTCGATGCCGCGACGGACCACGATGCGCCCGACCGGCTGGCTGATCTGCAGCCCGACCGAGCCGTCGGCCCAGGTAACGATGCGCTCGAATGTCGCATCCCGCACCGTGCCGTCATACACGTTGAAGCCGCGCGCGCCGGCCCCGAACGTCTCGATGCCGTCGTTCATCACCAGAGTGCCGATTGTGCCGAAATTGACGAAGCCGATCGCGCTCGGCCCGAAGGACGTCACCTTGGCCTCTGCGATCCAGCGGTTCACCTCACCCCAGTTGTCCAGCACCATGTCGTTCGGCCCGTAGGTCGTTACGGGGCCCAGGTTGCGCACGCTGTCCACGTGGGCACCCGACACGGTGAACACGCCGCCGGAGATCCGGTCCGGCGTTCCCGGGGCGATTCCGCCGTCGCTGAATACGGCCCCGGTTTCCAACCTGCTCACCAGCAGACGGCCGCCCTGGTGGTCGGTGCCGCCGACGAAGATACCGCTGCCGCGGACTGGCGCACCTGCCAGCCCCGCCTTCAGCCCCACGAGGTCTGCCGTGATGGTCACGGCTGGGTCGACCTGGCGATTCCACAGGGTGAAGGCACCTGGGACGACCTGGACTCCGTAGCCTTCCGGCCGCTCCTCGAAGCCGCGCGCGTCGGCTTCGAGGACGTGCACGTCCTCGGCCTCTACGTGGCCGGATCTCACCCGATCCTGCGCAAGCAAGCGGACGCAGCCAGCGATGCGCAGGTTGCGCAGTACTAGGCGGCCTAGGCCGATCGCCGTCGTATCGTTGAACAGCGCTCGCTGGTCAGGGCTGGCCAGGAGTTGCAGACCTTCGACCCGATTATCTGTGGAGAGCCGCAACCCGTCCTGTCCGGGGTGGAAGCGGATACCGGCATCGGGCGTGGCGCCTACCACCGATCGTCCAGGGGGTAGGTGCTGGGTCGGCACGCCCTCGACGAGGCCCGTTACGATGATCGTTTTGACGGAGGCATCGGGCGCGACCGCCGCCAGGTCCGCCGCCGTTGCGACGTTAACGCTCGATGGCATTGGCGCTCCTAATTCTTGAGTTAGTTGGTGGTGGAGAAGCTGTAGCGTGCGATGCGCCACTTGCCGTCCGCCTTGTGGAAGATGAACAGCTCCTGGTTGCCTTCGGCGCTCTGCGCATGGGTCGCGGCGATCGTGTTAGTGCCTGCGGAGTTGGTGCGCACGAAGGCCCATTCCGGCGCCATGATGACCAGCTCAGCGATGTCGAACCTGACGTTCAGCCGAAAGGCCCCGAAATCCGCTTCGTAGGCCTCCCGAATGGCATCCTTGCCGATGGCGGATGGACCGTAAGGTTGCATGAAGATGCCGTCCGGCTCGTACAATGGCAGAACAGCCTCCGTGTCGGCGTCGTTCAAGGCGGTCTGGTAGGCATGCAGCGTCGCCGCGATCGCGGCCTTGTCCGCCGTGGCTTCCTGCGCCCGGGCATCATCGGCACCGACCGACGACGCAGCTACTTCCGCTATCGGAGGTGATGTCATCCGGCTTCCCTCTTGTCTGTGGGATAAGGCTAGATGGCGCCGGGGTGCCTCACTACGGGACTAAGTGGAAAATCAATGTTCCAAATCTGAGAAAATCACGCCTACCGTAACTCGATGACGGCGGTATCGTCATGGGCGCGGCCGGAAGCGCCGGCGTCAGCCGTTGTAGTCGGATCAGCGAAGCTGCGACCATGGTTTGCAAAGATGGCGAGGGGCGGCCAAGGTCGACCCGGAGCGGGTGGCGCGCGAGCAGCTCCATGATCGGGAAGCCGCATGGATCTGAACGCCCTCCTCATCTTTGCCAAGGTCGTGGAAGCCGGCAGCTTTTCGGAAGCGGCGCGACGCCTCTCCATGCCCGTCTCCACCGTGAGCCGACGTCTTGCGGACCTGGAAAACGAACTCGGCTTGCGCCTGCTGGAGCGTTCGACCCGCAGCCTGCGGCTGACCGAAACCGGCATGGAAATCCTCGAGCACGCGCGCCGGGGCGCGGAGGTCGGCGAGACCGTCAGCGCCATCGTCTCGAACAGGATAACGGACGTGTCCGGCCTGCTGCGCCTCTCGACGCCTCCCAGCGTATCCGACACGCTGGTGGCGCCGCTGGTGTGCGAGTTCCAGAAGGCCTACCCGAACGTCCGCGTCCAGGTGCTGGTGACCGAACGGATGGTCGACCATATCGCCGAGGGGATCGACCTGGTTTTCCGGCTCGGCCCCATGAAGGATTCGTCGCTGGTTGCATTGAAGGTGCTGACCTATCGGCACCAGCTAGTCGCCAGCCCCTCCTATGTCGAGCAGCATGAAGGACCGCATTCGCCCCAGGATTTATTGAAACATCGGCTGTTCGCGTTCTCCCACGGGAAGGCGATGAACAGATGGGATTTCGTCCATGCAGAAAGTCGCAAGAAGGAGACGATGTCTTTCCTGCCCCACGTGTCGATGAACGACTATTCAGGTCTATCGAAGGCATTGCTGGCCGGCGGGGGAATCGGCGACCTTCCCCCGGTGGTCCAACCCGAGCTGCTCCGGGCCGGGAAATTGGTGGAGGTCATGCCGCAGTGGCGGTTCCAAGTCTTCGACCTTTCGATCGTCCACCTTGGAGGGCGCCACATCGCGAGGCCGGTCAGGATGTTCAAGGAACTCGCAGCCGGGTTCGCCCCAAGCCTGTTTCCAAACCTTCCCGTCTGATCGGATCCGGCAAGCTATTTCCCGCCATTCCCGCTTATCGTTCTCCTGCAGGCGATCCACGTTGCGGCCATGCATGACTGAGGGGCTGCGATGAACGGAGATCGGAAAGCCGGAGTGGGGCCATCGGCGCAAGCAGCCACGTGTCTGCTCCACGCAAGCTGGGCCGCAAGTGGCCCGGTCCACGCCCGGTCTGGCCGTCGGCGCATGATGGGATAGGAGACTGGCATGCAGCTCCATGGGATCCATCACCTGACCGCCGTGTCAGCCGATGCAAGACGCAACCATGACTTCTACACGCGCGTCCTTGGCATGCGCTTGGTGAAGAAGACCGTGAACCAGGACGACACCAGCGCCTACCACCTGTTCTATGCGGACGGCGTGGGCAGCCCCGGTAGCGACCTGACCTTCTTCGAATTCCCGACGCTACCCGCGCGGCGGGGCACGAACTCGATCGTCGGCGCCGGGCTGCGGGTCGCGGGTCGGCCGGCCCTGGAGTCGTGGGAAGCCCGGCTGCGGGAGGCCGGCGTGGCGTGCGGGCCGCTGGAGGAGGTCGGGGGGCGGCTGCAGCTATCTGCCGAGGATCCGGAGGGGCAGCGACTCCTGCTCGTCGACGACGACGGGGCCGGAATCGCCCACACCTGGAAGCGGAGCACGATCCCGGAAGCCATGCAGATACGCGGTCTGGGCCCGGTGGTCGTAAGCGTTTCCGATCTGGCCCCGACGGAGACCTTCCTGACCGACGCGCTGGCCATGCGTCCGGGGCGGCAATTTCAGCATGCGGGCGCACGGGTGCGGGTGTTCGAGATGGGCGACGGCGGCCCGGCGGCGGAGCTGCACGTGCGCGTCGAGCCCGCGGCCTCGTGCTATGCCCGGCGCGGGCGGGGCCCATCATGTCGCCTTCCGCATCGAAGACCACGCCTACGGCGCCTGGGTCGACCGGCTGGACCGGTTGCGCGTCGGTTCGAGCGGCCCCGTGGACCGCTTCTACTTCCGCAGCATTTATGCGCGCGAGCCGAACGGCATCCTGTTCGAGATCGCCACAGACGGTCCCGGCTTCGGGGCCGACGAGCCGTTGAACAAGATGGGCGAGGCGCTCTCCCTGCCTCCGTTCCTGGAGCACCGCCGCCACGAGATCGAGCGGAACCTGAAGCCGATCTGACCTGGCCGCCGTCCCAAGGCGCAGAGCGACGGCCAGATCGACTTCTACTGTACTACGGTGCTTCGAAGGTTCCCTGCCGGCGTAGGCGTCGGGAAGGCCATGTTGCCGGTGTCCCGGGGGCCTTGCACGGCGTTCGTGTTCGATATCATGCCCGGTGCCATTGGCTGCGGCATCGCCATGTTGCCGGTATCCGTGGGCCTCATCCCCGGTAGGGGCGCGCAACCAGTTGCTAGGCAAGCGAGTATCATAGCGATGGTACGTGTCTTAATGTTTGTTATACCTATTGTTTCGATGAGAAATGATTCGCGGATCCAACTCGAGAATCCGCGTCACCGAGCGTAAGGACATCAACTGGCACGACTAGACGAGAGCCACGGAAAGTTCCTTTCCGATTTCGAGATTATACGCCGCCAAGCTACCCCGAGATCGAGGAAAGCCGTTCCGTGATCCTGCGGAGCTCCTGGGCAAGGAAGTCGGCGAAAAGCTGTCCAAGTTGCGAGTTCTGCCGCTTCGGTAGCGTTAGCACGCTGATGTAAGACGTCATGATTGACCACTTCGGAAGGACGGCCCTCAACCTTCCCGTGCTGATCGAGGGACCCAGGATATAGTTCGGGAGCGCCACGATCCCCCCCTCCTCGATTGCCACCTCAAGCAGCATCGCCATGTCGTTGGAGCAGAGACGCGGAAACAGGCGAACATCCACCTGTTCGTCCATGTATCGAGCCGACCATCGGGGTTCCTGGGCTTCCGTGGCGAAGTAGAGCACCTCGGCCATCTCGAGTTGGCCAGGTCCCGTGGGCTCCCCTTGTCGCTCGAGCCAACGGGGCGACGCCGCCAGTGACCAGGGCGTCTGAACGACGACCCGCTGCATCAAGGTGGAGTCCTTCAACGGTCCCGAGTGCGCGCGCAGCCCGATGTCGAAGCCGCCGCCAATCAGGTCGACGAACTGGTTGGCCACGTCAACGCTGATCCTCGCCCTCGGGTAGCTTGCCAGGAAACGCGGCAACAGGGGTGCCAGCGCGAAGCGGGCAAGGGCGACGGAGGCAGCTACCCTGATGGTCCCCGTTAGATCGAACGAGCGCTCGAATAGCATATGCTCGGCCTGTCGCCCGATCTCGTTGATCGAGCGTGCATGCGGCAGCAGAAGATTTCCAGCCTCGGTCACCGACATGCTGCGCGACGTCCGGCGTAGGAGCCCAGTACCGGCAGCCGCCTCCAGCGAGGCGATACGCTTGCTGATCGTCGAAATCGGGATTCCGACCGCCCGGGACGTCGCGGTGAAGCTGCCGTGCTCCACCACCTGCATGAGAAGCCTAACGTCGTTCAGGTCCAACCCCTTTCGCGGGAACGGGGTTCGATCCAAGGTCGGATGGCGATCGCTCGTGTTTTTCGGGTCTCCCGGCACTCGTCTCAGTGGGCTGGCTCGATCGCGACGGGAAGGATTGGCACGTAAACCTCGGGAGACCCGGCGATGTGCTGGTACGTCACATAGAGCATCATTCCGCTGGCCACATCCTTCCATCCGGTGGTGACGGAACGGTAGATGTTGCCCTCTGCGCCCTCCCGGTAGTGCGAGATTTTCGGGGCCTGGAAGCTCTTCCCAACAAGCTTGATCGTCTCCACGCCCTCGTTCCGCAGCACGTCGTGGAATGAGAAGCTCGGCGACACACGCACGTCGAACGCCTCGACATCCCCAGTCCGGCCGTGGATCAGCCGGTCCATGGCAGTCGCCGCCCGATCGGCCCCGGGCCAGATCGTGAGCCAAATGCCGTACCAGCCCTCAACCGTCTTGTCGCCGACGCGCATCCGGCAAAGCGCAGGCGATACCGAGCTCGCGCCGAGATACCGGGTGACAACTCCGTCCTCCTGCGTAACGCTTCCGCCGACCGGGCACGCCGTGGCGTACGGCGGCATGCCATCGGTCGGTCGCGTGTTCGCGCCGACGATGAGCGCCGGGAAATCGCGCTCGGCCTGCGAAAGACCGTCCTGAGGCGTCACGGTACAGGAGGCCAGACCAACTAACCCGGCCATCGCCAAGACGACCGCTCGCGTCACGATTCAGCCCTCGCCCTGAACCGGATCGGTGTTGAAAGTGTAGAGCACGATCTTCCACTCGTTGCCGAGCTTACGCAGCACGAATACCTCCCGGTTCAAGTCGACGACCTCCTTGCCGCCCTCCATCACGGTCGCGCCCTTGTGGTGGAACGTCCGCACCACACCGGTGTCGCCATAGGCGTCGACGGACGCGTATCCGAACACCGTGGTGAACTTCGCCTCCTTGAACAGCGCATCATAGGCTTCCGCCTTCTCCTTCTCCGTCCCGAAGGTCGGACGGCCGTTCCACTCGGCCACGCTGTCAGGAGCGAACAGCTTAAGAATGTTCGCCGTGTCGCCCTTGTTGAGGAGTTCCTCGTAGCGGTGGACCACGTCGTAGACGGCATGCTGCTGCGTCGAGACAGCCGGGTCGGACGAGAAGCTGGGGGCGCCGGCGGGTTCGGCACCTCGGGCGGGCGACAGCGACAGGGCGCCGGCGAGGAGGAAGGGAATGCAGAGGCGTGCTAGCACGGCGGGATGCTCCTGGATGGGTAGGTGGTCACGATGCGAAGCCGAGGGCGTCGCCCTCGGGGCTAGGCAGGCCGAGCTTGAACAGGTCGACCGCGTTCCCCCGCCCGATCCGGAACTTGTCGGACCGGTCCATCGGAAGGTCGTCGAACCAGCGTCCAGCCGAGTCCATCTGCTCGTAGGGGTAGTCGACGGAGAACAGCACGCGTTCGATGCCGACCTGCTCGATAACGGCCATCATTTGCCGGGTATGGAAGTTCCCGCTGGTGGTGATCCAGAAGTTGCGGCCGAAGTAGAAGCTCGGACGGTGCTTCGCCCTGGTCCCGCGCTTCCCCTCGCGCTGCTCGTCGATGCGGTGCTGAAGGCGGGGGAGCAGGTAGGGTAGGCCCTCGCCGGGATGCCCGAGAAGGATTTGCAGGCCGGGGTATCGGTCGAACAGGCCGCTCAGGATCAGGCGGACCGCGTGAGTGCCAGTTTCGTAACCGAAGCCCCAAGCCGACCCGACCAACTCCGGATAGCCGTCAATCGCGTGGCGCTGGCTCGGCAGAGACTCCCGCGGGTGCAGATATACGGGCACCCCCAGCCTTGCGACCCGATCCCAGAAGGGCAGCGCCTCCGGATCGTCCAAGTAACGCGTCTCCGTGCCGGCCCCGATATTCGTGTAGCCGTTGACGAGCGCGCCCTTGAACCCGAACTCGCCGATGGCACGCTCGAGCTCGTCGGCGGCCGAACCAGGATCCTGCAGCGCGACCGCGGCAAAGCCTGAGAGCCGATCGGGGTGCTTCCGCACGATGGCACCCAGTTCGTCATTGGCGGAGCGGGCCAGGTCGATCGCCTGCTCCCGGTCTGGGACAGACTGCACGCCGGGCGACGTCAACGAGAGGATGGAGAACTCGATCCCGGCGCGGTCCATCTCGGCCAGATGGGTGTTCGCGTCCAGCAGCCGTCGCTCGATGTCTTGAGAGTAGGCATGGCCGTTCCGACCCTCTTCGCCCTTGGCGTCCCAGTAGGCGTTGTTGCGCTGGGTGGATACGTGTTCCTCAAGGGCGATCTTCCCGTCCATGCTGGTATCGGCTCCTTCAAACTTAGGTTCCGGACGCGAACGGAATACAATGCACAGCCCGCATGCGAACTGGACGAACGATCAGTCTCGGCGTCGTTCGATCTCTACAGAAATCTATGGGCAGCCTAAGGCGAGAGATAGCGCCACTTCGAGCAATACACCTTCCCATCGTTAGGAAGATTACTACGGCGCGTACGGTAGTTATCCTCTCTATTTCGATAAACAGCTTTCGACTGAACCTGACTAACGGTGAATGGTGCCCGGGAATAACGTCCCGTATGCAATGGACAAATTGGCGATGAAGGCGATCGTACCGGAACGGATTGACTCTTGGGCTTTTGCATGAATAGGGTCCTGCACGCACGCCATTGGATCGACGGCGCGTGGGTCGACGCTGCCGAACCCGGAACGGGTATCGATCCCGCAACGGGCAATGCGATCGGGACCTTCACGGAAGCCGGAGAATCGGAGGCGCGCGCAGGGATCGACGCCGCCGTACGGGCGTTCCGGTCCACGGCGTGGCGGGGAGATCGACGCCTCCGGGCGAAAGCTCTGAACGAGATAGCGGACCGCTTCGAGGCTCGGGCCGGCGACTTGGTCGAGATCCTGTCGCTGGAGAACGGCAAGGTGGCCGGCGAGGCCCGTTTCGAGGTCGACATGGTCCCCGGCAAGCTGCGCTTCTACGCGGCGCTCGCCCTAACCGATTTCGGCCGTTCGATAGAGACGGCGCCGGGGCGCTACACCACAACGCTCCGCCAACCGGTGGGCGTGGCTGGCATCATCGCACCCTGGAACTCCCCGGTGGTGCTGTTCATCCGGTCGCTTGCCCCCGCCCTCGCGGCAGGCTGCACCGTCGTAGGCAAGCTGCCCGGCTTCACGGCGCAGACCAACGCCCGGATGTGCGAGGTGTTCGCTGAGGTCTCGAGCATGCCGCGAGGCGTGCTGAACGTGTTCAGCGAGGTGGGGGGAACCGCGGCGCGGTTCATGGTCGACAGTCCCGAGGTGCCAGTCATCAGCCTGACCGGCAGCTCGAAGACAGGGCAGGCAATCATGGCCTCCGGTGCGAAGAACATGAAGCGCTTCGGCGGTGAACTGGGGGGCAAAACGCCGATCCTGCTGTTCGCCGACGCCGATCTAGAGGCGGCGCTGCCCAAGATCGAGAAGGCGTTGACCACCTTCGCCGGCCAGTTCTGCATGACCGGTAGCCGTCTGCTGGTGCAGCGCCCGATACTGGACGCCGTGCGCGAGACGCTCGGCTGGCGGCTCGAAGCCGTAAGGGCCGGGCCTGCTTCCGACCCGACCAGCGACATGGGGCCTATGATCAATCTCGACAACGTCAGGCGCGTCGACAAGCTGGTGGAGGCCGCGATCGGAGCCGGCGCCAAGCCGATCGTCCGCGGCGGCCCGTTCACCGAAGGCAAACTGGCCAAGGGTGCCTTCTACCGCCCCTGCCTCCTCGAGATCGACGACCACTCGATGGCGATCGTGCAGGAGGAGGTGTTCGGGCCGGTGCTCGTCATGCAGGCGTTCGACACGGAGGAGGAGGCCGTGGCGCTCGCCAACGACTCTCAATACGGGCTGGCCGCCTCGATCTGGTCGCGCGACGTCGACCGGCCGCTTCGCATCGCCCGGCAGATCGACGCCGGCACGGTCTGTATCAACAACTGGGCCGTCATATACGACGAGACGGAGGAGGGCGGCTTCAAGCAGAGCGGCCTGGGCCGACTGAACGGCGTCTCCGCAATTGATGACTTCGTCGAGTACCGGACGATCATACACGAACTCGGCCTCTAAGCCGGTCAGGAGACGAGGCAATGGAGGCAGTCCAGCAATACGAGCTGCTTGCCCTGCTCCTGCTCGTGGTTCTCCTTCTCGAGCTGGCTGCTCGCCGTCTGAACCTCCCCCCGGCAGCGGCGTTCACCGTCGGCGGCCTCGTCATGGCTCTCATCCCAGGCATGCCGGTACTGACGATTGACCCCGACCTCGTGCTGCTGGTCTTCCTGCCACCCCTGCTGATGAACGCGGCCTACTTCACCGTCTGGAAGGAGTTCAGGGAAAACATCGGCGGGATCGTCGTGCTGGCGGTCGGCGCGGTGGCCTTCACGACCCTCGCCGTTGGGCTAGTTCTGAAGAGCCTGGCACCCGGTGTGCCCTGGGCAGGTTGCTTCGCCCTCGGCGCCATCGTCTCCCCGCCTGACGCCGTGTCGGCCGGTGCGGTCCTCGAGAGGCTGAAGCTGCCCGGCCGCCTGAACGCGCTGCTGCAGGGCGAGAGCCTGATCAACGACGCCGGCGGGCTGGTGCTGTTCAAGTTCGCCGTCGTCGCGACGCTCACCGGCGCATTCAGCCTGCGCGAGGCGGCCGGGACATTCTGCGTGCTCGCCGTCGGCGGCATCGCCTTCGGATGGGTCGTGGGAATGCTGGGCCTCGCCGTGATGCGGCGATTACGGGATAGCGAGCTGGCCATTACCGCTAGCCTCCTGATCGCGGTCGTGTCCTACGCGGGTGGAGACCGGCTCGGCTTCTCGGGCGTGCTCGCCACCGTTACGACCGGCCTGTTCCTCGGATGGCACCAGCACTCGGCCCTGTCGGCGGCCACGCGCATCCGGATGCAAGCGTTCTGGAAGGTCCTGGTGTTCCTTCTGGAGTCGGTGATCTTCATTCTGATCGGCCTTTCCCTCCGGAGCGTGCTGGCGCGGTTGGGAGTCCTGCAACACGCGGGATGGGACGTCTGGACGCCGGTCGCCGGCGTGGTGCTCGCCGTGGTCGTCGCACGCCTTGTCTGGCTCTACGCATCCTTCCTCGTGCTTAGCGTCGCAACCCGCCTGGGCGTCGGGAGAGCGACGATTCCCTCGCTAGCCGTCGCCACGGTCATCGGCTGGGCCGGGATGTGCGGCGTGGTCACGCTTGCCGCGGCACTTTCGCTACCAGCCGATATCGAATCCCGGGATCTCCTGCTGATCTGCGCCTTCGCGGTGATACTGGTCACGGTGCTGTTGCAGGGTACGACCTTGGGGCCATTGATCAGGTATCTCGGACTAGGAGGAGCCGCATTCGGCGCGCGGGACGACAGCGCGGACCTGGCATGGACCCGCATGATCGAAGCCCAGCATCGCGCTGTCGCATCAGCCAGACGGAACCGAACGGCACCCCCGCCTGCTCGAGCAGTACGCGTTGCGAGTAAGTCTGGCGACGCAGTTCACCGAGGATCGCGAGACCCACGCGCCGGTGAAGATCGAACATCACCGGGCCGTTCTAGCGGCGGTAGAAGCGGGACGGGCGGAGGTGCTGCAGCTCCATGCGGTTGGCGAGATCCACGATCGGGTGCTTCGCATGCTGGAATGGGAACTCGACCTCCAGCAGCTTGTCGCGGAGAGCCATGACGAGTGACTACCGCCAACCCCACTAGGAGATCCTAACCATGGCGACGATGAAAGCGGCAGTGATCCACGAGCCAGGTGGACCGGAGGTCCTGAAGCTAGAGACCCGGCCGATTCCCACCCCGACCGCGGGTTGGATACTGATACGGGTGAAGGCATTCGGCCTTAACCGTTCGGAGCTGTTTACGCGGCAGGGCCTCTCACCTGGCGTCAAGTTTCCTCGCATCCTGGGGATCGAGGCCGTAGGTCTCGTGGAAGCCGCACCGGGCGGCGAATTCGGACCAGGCACGACCGTGGCCACCGTCATGGGAGGCATGGGCCGTGACTACGACGGCGGTTATGCCGAGTACACCTGCGTCCCGGCCACCCAGGTGCAATCGCTCCGGACCGACCTGCCTTGGGATCGCCTCGGGGCCATCCCGGAAATGTTGCAGACTGCATGGGGCTCGCTGTTCCGGGCACTGCGTCTCGATAAGGGAGAACGGCTGCTCATCCGCGGCGGCACGACCTCGGTGGGCATGGCGGCCGCGGCGATCGCGAAGCGCTACGGCGCCCTCGTCGCGTCGACCACCCGCAACCCGGCGAGCGCGAATCTGCTGCGGGCAGCGGGCGCCGACCACGTCTTCACGGACGGAGGCGAGATCGCGGCCGCGGTGGAGGCCGAGTGGGCGGGCGGCGCAGACAAGGTGCTGGAGCTGATCGGCGCGACGACGTTGCGGGATTCCCTGCGCTGCGTGAGGGAGCCCGGTCTGGTCTGCATGACGGGGATGGTGGGCAACAAATGGTCGCTCGACGACTTTAGCCCGATGGATGCGATACCGACCGCGGTGGGTCTGACCACCTACGACGGCGGACCGCACGACTTCATGCGGATGCCGCTGCAGGAGCTGGTCGAGCAGGTCGCGGACGGCTCCCTCCACGTCCAGGTCGGGAAGGTGTTCCACCTCGACGACATCGTGGACGCCCACCGCACCATGGAGGGCAACAAGGCTGGCGGGAAGATCGTCGTCCTTACCTGACTCGATCCGGCCCGCCTACACTACCGGTCGTGCGTCGTCGACTCGGTTCCCTCTTCAGCGGCGATAACTTGATGCACGACCGGGTCGGAAAGGGTCCGAGCGAGCTGGGCGGCCACCTCCGGATAGTGCTCCAATCCTCCCGGCACCTTGGCGACGGCCCAGCGCAGCATGGGTAGGGCATAGGCGTCGAGCACGCTCCGGCGTTCGCCCGCTATGAAAGAGCGATCCTGAAGGTGGGCGTCGAGGAGGGCCAGCCGCTTGCGGATGAGGTCCAGAGCGGCCTCGCGCACTTGGGCCTGGGCCGCCAGCTCCCTGGACTTGGTGTACTTCCCTGGCGAGAACACCGGGAAGAACGAGGGGTGGAGATCCCCGGTGAAGAAGGCCGACCACCGGTCGAACTCCGCCTCGGCCCGCAGGTCGTGATCCGGTGCGAGCCCGGCTTGCGGGAAGCGCCGGGCGAGGTATTGCAGGATCGCCCCGGCCTGCGTCAGCGTCCACCCTTCGCCGGTGTCGATCGCGGGAACCGAGCCCGCCGAGTTGACTTTCAAGAGCTCCGGAGAGCCATACTGGACCCGCACGGCCTCGAACGGCTCGCCGATCCAGGCGAGGGCGACGTGCGGGGCGAGCGAGCAGGCCCCGGGCGCATAGAACAGCGTGATGCCCATGGTCAGGATGCCTTGAAGGTGTGGTCGGCCCCGTCGACGAACGGCTGGAACAGTTCCTTCGGCCAGTTGGGGTCGGACCTCGACGTGCGCTCCAGGCATTTCCAGACGCCCTCGCGCCTCTCGAACACGTCGTCGTAGGTGCCCGTCGACACGGTCCCGACTCGATCGGCCTTCCAGGAGACGACCCATCGCCAATGCGCCTCGGCGCGATCCCCCGAGCCGGAGATCTCGAACGTGCCCATGGAGTGGAACCACTGGTCCATCGGGAACACGCTGTGCGCGTAGTCGAACATCTGCTTCATCCCGCCCGGTCCCTCGAAAGTCGTCGTGCGGAGGTCGTTCACGTTGAACTTGGCTTCCGGCCAGTACAGGCCGTTGTAGGCGGCGGCCTGCTGCGAACCCCATCCCTTGTCGATGATGCGCTGATGGAGGTTAAGCTGTTCGAAGATGGCGAAGCGGTCGAGGAGACCGAGTTCCCCTCCGTGCCAATGACGATGAGACAAACTCCCTGGTGCAGTTTAGGCTCTGGGA
>CAXTGN010000027.1:12254-21222 GCA_964243455.1 uncultured Acidobacteriaceae bacterium | reverse complement strand
TCGAGATCTGTGCCACGTATGGTGCAGGGCTGAGCGACGTACAGTTCGACCCGTCCTTGCGGCAGGTGTTCGCAAATCTGGTTGGGAACGCGCTGGAGGCGATGGAGGCGAGCGGTGGCCGCATCACGGTGCGCGCCCGCATCCTCGGCCAAATGTCCGTGGTCACCGTTTCGGATTCGGGGCACGGCATTGAGCCGGTCCATCTCCGCTCTATCTTTGAGCCGTTTTTCACCACCAAGGGCGAACGCGGCACGGGCCTGGGGCTTTGGGTGACGCGCGGCATGGTGCAGGAGCAGGGAGGAACGTTGCTGCTGCGGACTTCCACGCGGGGACGGTGCCGGGGGACCACGATGCGGATTACGCTGCCCGTGGCGCGGCGTGAGACGCCAACCGGGTACGCTTGTGGTTCAATAGCAGATTAGATAGGCCCGATTCCGGCGACCGACGTTTCCGTGTTCCACGCCGGGGCTCTACAATTCCCGGCATGGCCAGCGCTGAAAGACAACAAATGCAGAAGAATGTACTTGGGCAAATGCTGGAGAGCTGCGGCTCCGAGCCAATGACGGGCTTTTATCGGGATGGTTGCTGCAATACGGGACCGGACGATGTCGGGCTGCACACGGTGTGTTGCATTGTGAATGAGAACTTTCTGGAGACCTCGGCGCGGCTGGGGAATGATCTTTCGACCCCCATGCCGCAGTACGGCTTTCCCGGTCTCAAGCCGGGCGATCGGTGGTGCGTTTGCGCATCACGCTGGCTGCAGGTGCAGCGTGCCGGTGCGGCCTGCCCAGTGGTTCTGGAAGCGACGCACGAGGGGACGCTGGAGATAGTGCCCTTCGAACTGCTGCTGCAATACGCTGTGATCCCGGAGACGCTGCACTAGGATCGGGGCTCGGTCAGAGGCCGAGGAACGGTGTGACGCCCATCGCATCCAATGGCTGTGCCGCGTCTAGACAACCCGCAGTACAGCCTCGCGCTCCGCATTGCTCAGCAGCTGCATGCGCGGGGATGGGAGGCCTACTTTGCGGGCGGGTGTGTGCGCGATCTGCTGCTGGGCAGGCAACCGAAGGACTACGACGTGACGACGGCGGCGCACCCGGAGGAGGTGATGCGCTGCTTCCCCCATACCGAGGCGGTGGGGGCGCACTTTGGCGTGGTGCTGGTCATTGATGAAGCCGAAGGCGAGCGGATTGCGACAGAGGTCGCGACCTTTCGGTCGGACGGGGCCTATAGCGATGGTCGACGCCCGGATGCGGTAGTGTTCGCGAAGAGCCCGCGAGAGGATGTGCTCCGGCGTGACTTCACGGTAAACGGCCTGTTGCTGGATGTTCTGAGGTTTGAGGCCGGCGAGCCCGTTGAGGCCTGCGTTCTGGACTTCGTGGGTGGACGTGAGGACCTCGAGGCGGGTGTCCTTCGGGCAATCGGCGATCCGGTGCGGCGGTTCACGGAGGACAAACTGCGGATGTTGCGCGCGGTGCGCTTCGCGGCTCGGCTAGGGTTTGCCGTTGAGCCAGCCACCATGCGCGCGATGCAGGGGCTGGCGGCCGAGGTAACGGCCGTTTCCCCTGAGCGCATTCGTGACGAGTTGACGAAGATCCTGACCGAAGGAGCGCCGCGGCGTGGGTTTGAGCTGCTCGATGCCAGCGGGCTGCTGCCGGTCCTGCTGCCCGAGGTGGCCCGCATGAAAGGTTGCGAACAGCCGCCCGAATACCATCCCGAGGGCGACGTGTGGGTGCACACCCTGATGCTGCTGGATCACCTGGAGGCGGGTGTAAGCGCCACGCTGGCGTGGGGCATGCTGCTGCATGATGTGGGCAAGCCGACGACCTATACGCCTCCTGACCCGAACAGGCAGGGTGACCGCATCCGCTTTAATGGCCATGCGGAGATTGGAGTCGCGGTGACGCGGTCCATCCTGGGCCGGCTGCGCTTTTCCAATGAGGACTGTGCGCAGATCCTGGCCCTGGTGAAACATCACATGCAGTTCGGCGACGTGCCCAGGATGAAGCAGTCGACGCTGAAGCGGTTTTTGCGCATGCCCAGGTTCCACGAGCACATGGCGCTGCACTACGCGGATGTCATGAGCTCGCACGGCATGCTGGGGCCGTACCAGACGGCGGAGCAGGCGCTCGCGGAGATGGGGACCGAGGAGATCCGGCCGGCGCTGCTGCTCACGGGGGCCGATCTGATCCAGGCAGGGTACCGCCCTGGACCGCGGTTCCGCGAGATGTTGATCGCCGCCGAGGATGCGCAGCTGGAAGGCGTTGTGCGCACACCGGGGGAAGCGCTGGCGCTGGTTGAGGCAGAGTTTGGAGCTCCGTAGTGTCGCAGAAGCGGACGGGGCACAGAGGCATTGACGTGTGAGGTCATGGAGCAAGAGAAGCAACCTGAGATCGTGGTGGTTGGGGCCGGCATGGCCGGACTCGCGGCGGCGCGTGCACTTGCGGAGCGGGGCAGGCGCGTGCTGGTGCTTGAGGCGCGAGATCGCGTGGGTGGCCGTATCTTCACCGAGCGCACGGCGAGCGGCGTTGCTGTGGAGCATGGCGCCGAGTTTGTGCATGCACGTCCGCCGGAGTTGTGGGCGCTGATCGAAGAAGCAGGCGCGAAGACCGTGGAGCGCGACGGCGCCATGCTGCAGGAGGGGAAAGCTGGCGGCGGTGTCACATGCGACGACGATGACGAAGATGATTCGCTGTTCGCCGGTTTGGAGCAGCTTGCGGATCTGCCGGGCGAGGATGTGTGCTTTGCCGAGTGGATGGATGGCAGCGATCTTCCGGATTGGCAGAAGAGCACGTTGACGGGATACGTGGAGGGCTTCAACGCGGCGGACGCACGCCGTATAAGCGCCAGGTCCCTAGGAGTGCAACAGCGCGCTGACGATGCCATTGGGGGCTCGCGCGCGTGGCACGTGCAGAGCGGCTACGGGGAATTGCCGGAGTACCTAGCAGAGCGCGTGCGTGCAGCGGGCGGTGAGATCCGGTTCGGCTCCGAGGTGTTTGCGATTCGCTGGCGGCCGGGACAGGTGGTGATCACCACCCGGAACGAAGACATCCGCGTGCCGCAGTGCGTGATCACGCTGCCGCTGGGCGTGTTGCATGCGGCTAACGTGGGTGCTCCCGGCAGCGTGCGCATAGAGCCTGAACCGACGGCGCTGTTTGAAGCGCGTCGCCTGGAGATGGGGCAGGTGGTGCGATTCACGCTGGTCTTCCGGGAGCGTTGGTGGGAGCGCGCGGCCAGGCCGGACGCCGCGTCCCTGCGCAGGATGAGCTTTCTGTTCACGCGCGAGCGCAGGACGCCGGTGTGGTGGACGCGCCATCCGGAAGAGGAATCGCTGCCGACGCTGGTGGGCTGGTCGGGCGGCCCGCGATCGGAGGCCCTGCGCGGCATGAGCCCGGAGGAACTTGGAGCCATGGCCTGCGGTGAGCTGGCGCAGGTGTTCGGCGTGCCGGTAGCGGACGTGCGCGCGGCGCTGGTGGGGACCTATACGTTTGACTGGAGCGAGGACCGCTTCTCGCGAGGCTCGTACAGTTATGTTCCGGCGGGTGCGCTGGATGCCTCAGCAGCCATGACCGTGCCAGAGGCCAATACGCTGTTCTTTGCGGGCGAGCACACGGACACCACGGGTCACTGGGGCACGGTGCACGCGGCGTTGCGCAGCGGTTTGCGCGCGGCGGAGCAGATTCAGGGCGGCTAGCGGAATCTGTTCGGAAGCTCCCGTGCTTGTGCGGTTACCAATCGGGGTCAGCCTCCCATCGAGCTCGCCGCATCTACTTCCTTACGATGGACCGTTCCAAATTTCACCCCAAGCCCCTGCTGAACACACCGCGGGCATTCATTCCCGACACCTGGATCGAGATCGATGGAAAGCAGATCGCGGCGGAGGTAGGCGAGCCTCTGATCGACGCGATCAATCGCAAAGCTGCCCTGGAAGGCATCACCGGCATCCCGCAAGTTTGCTATCTGCCACCCATGGGGCACATCAGCACGTGCGACACGTGCCTGGTGGAGGCCAATGGCGCTCTGATCCGCTCCTGTAGCGCGCAGGTCGAAGCCGGGCAGGTGGTTGAAACGGCAAGTGACCGCGCGGATGTAGGCAAGCGTGAAGCCTTTGACCGCATCCTGGAGAACCACAACCTGTACTGCACGGTCTGCGACAACAATAACGGCAACTGCACCGTGCATAACGCGACGGCCGAGCTGAATGTGCAGCACCAGACGCGGGAGTTTCGCACCAAGGGCTACGAGCAGGATCACTCCAACCCGTTCTATCGGTACGACCCGAGTCAGTGCATCCTGTGCGGACGTTGCGTGGAGGCCTGCCAGAACGTGCAGGTGAACGAAACGCTGACCATCAGCTGGGAGCGCGAGATGCCGCGCGTGATGTGGGATGGCGGTGAGAAGATCGACGGCTCCAGCTGCGTGAGCTGCGGTCACTGCATCACGGTGTGCCCTTGCAATGCGCTGATGGAGAAGGGCATGGTGGGCCACACGGGCTACCTCACAGGGCTGCCGCCCAAGGTGCTGGACGACATGATCGACGTGGTGAAGGGCATAGAGCCCTCGACGGGCTACCCGGCGATCCTTGCGCTTTCGACCATGGAAGCGGAGATGCGGCACCAGCGCGTGAAGCGCACCAAGACGGTGTGCGCCTACTGCGGCGTGGGCTGCAGCTTCGACATCTGGACACGCGACCGCCACATCCTGAAGATTGAGCCCGCACACGGACCGGCGAACGGCATATCCACATGTATCAAGGGCAAGTTCGGCTGGGATTACGCCAATGCAGCGGATCGGCTGCGCAAGCCGCTGAAGCGGGTAGGCGAGACGTTTGTCGAGATTGAGTGGGACGAGGCGATCGCGATGGTGAGCGATCGTTTCGCGGCAATCAAGGCCCAGCACGGGCCGGATGCGCTGGGCTTTATCGCATCGTCCAAATGCACCAACGAAGAGAGCTACCTGATGCAGAAGCTGGCACGGGCAGTGATCGGGACCAACAACATCGACAACTGCAGCCGCTACTGCCAGACCCCTGCGTCCATGGGGCTGAACCGCACGGTGGGCTATGGTGGCGATTCCGGGTCGATCTCGGACATCGAGATGGCTGACCTGGTCATCGTGGTGGGCTCGAACACGAGCGAGAGCCATCCGGTGCTCGCCACGAGAGTGAAGCGCTCACACAAACTGCGCGGGCAGCGGCTGATTGTGGCCGATCTGCGCAAGCACGAAATGGCCGAGCGCGCCGATATCTGGTTACACCCAAATCCGTCGACAGACGAGGTCTGGATTATGGCGGTGACTCGGCACCTCATCGACACGGGCCGTCACAACCAGGCGTTCATCGACACATGGGTGAACAAGTGGGATGACTTCCGGAAGAGCCTGGAGCCCTACACGCTGGAGTACGCCGAGAAGGTCACCGGCCTGAGTGTCCATCAGCTGAAGCAGGTGGCCGATGAGATCGCCGGGGCCGAGCGCGTATGTGCGCTGTGGGCAATGGGCGTGACGCAGCATTGTGGCGGCTCGGATACCTCGACCGCCATCTGCAATCTGCTGCTGACAATGGGGCAGTTCAAGCGGCCCGGCACGGGTGCATACCCATTGCGCGGGCACAACAACGTGCAGGGCGCGAGCGACTTCGGCTCCATGCCCGACGTCTTCACGGGGTATCAGAAGATCGACAACGAAGAGGTCCGCAACAAATTCGAGGCGCATTGGGCTGTGACGCTGCCGACCAAGCCAGGCCTGGACAACCGCGAGATGATCGCGGCGGTCCATGAAGGCAAGCTGCGCTGCATGTACATCAAGGGCGAAGACACGATCACCTCCGACGCGAATGCGGTCGATGTGGGTGAAGCTCTCTCGAAGCTGGACTTCCTTGTCATGCAGGACATTTTCTTCACCGAAACCTGCAAGTACGCCGACCTGATTTTGCCGGCTGCGCCCTCCCTTGAAAAGGACGGGACCTTTGTGAACACGGAACGGCGCATTCAGCGGCTCTACCGGGTGTGGGAGCCGTTAGGGGACTCCAAGCCCGACTGGGAGATCATTCAGATGATCGCGAAAGCCATGGGCGGTGCCGGCGGCTGGGACTACACGCATCCGGAACAGGTGATGGACGAGGTCGCAAGGCTGACGCCCACGTTTGCCGGTGTCACGTACGAGCGGCTGGAAGGCTACAAGAGCCTCCAGTGGCCCGTGCATTCCGATGGTACGGACGAACCCCTGCTGTACACGAAGGAGTTCCCGTTCCCCGATGGCAAGGCAAGGTTCTACCCGCTGGAGTATGTGCCGCCGAGCGAAGAGACCGATGGGATCTACGACCTTCATGTGAACAACGGCCGACTGCTGGAGCACTTCGAGCAGGGCAACATGAGCTATCGCATCCCAGGGGTAAAAGCCATCACACCGAACATCTTCCTGGAGGTATCTCCCGAGCTCGCACAGGAGCGCGGCCTGGAGACCGGGCAGTTTGTACGCCTTGAGAACAAGTATGGGCAACTGCGCGTTCCGGTGCAGATCACAACACGGGTCCAGGGCAAGGAGCTCTACCTCCCCATGATCTCCACGCAGGAGGCGGTGAACAAGCTCACGAGTATGCATGTGGATCGCGATACGCACACGCCGGCTTACAAGGAGCTTTCGGTGAAGATGACCGTGCTGGATGAGGTGGGCAAGCCACCGCTGCCGAGGCGCAACTTCCGCTTCGGGTCGCGCACGCCGACCGACGGCGTGGAAGTAGAGAAGAAGTGGCGGAACGAGGACTACTGGATGCCCGGAACCCGGCTCCGCGACAAGCTCGTGCAGATCAAGACGACGGAGCCGTCGTAGAGTTGTCAGTTGTCAGTTGCTGGCTGCTACTTGCTCCGAGGCAGCCAAACAGCAAGCACTAGCCAACGAAAAACGACTACGTGTCGTCCAGCACAGAAAGGCACACCATGGCACAGCCCATCACCTACACCCCCCAACCGATCGATCCGCACCTGGAGCTGATGCGCAAGGTGGAGGCTGCTCCTCGCGAGCATGCCGAAGCGTTGCTGCTCGCCTGGGAGACGCTGCAGACTGCGCATGATCAGGGCATCCTGGATCTGCTGAAGGGATTGATGGGTGGACGGGATGTCATCGCGGGCCAGCTTGCTTCGGCACTGGTGCTGCCAGAGTCGATCAACGCCGTCCGCAACCTCATCGCGCTGGGGCGCATTGCTTCGGCAATCGATCCTGAGGTCCTGCATCGCCTCGCAAAGGCCATGGACCAGGGCATGCAGGGGCCGAAGCCCGACGGGGAGACGCCAAGCATGTTCCGCATCCTGCGCCAGGCGACCTCGCCTGCGGGCAAGCGGGGTCTGAGTTTCGCCGTTCAAATGCTGGTCGCACTGGGCACGGCCACCGAGGGATAACTCCCGGTACGCAGATTCGAAAAAGCTGAACTTCCCCGACGCTCCACGTATACACTGGCGAGCAATCACCAGTACTACAGGAGCCCCGTAATGCCTGAGCAGGCGTTGGCCGAAGTCCATCCACTGTCGCAAGTGGAGCGCGTTGTGGATACCTTTGTCGCCCCATCAAAGACCTTCACCGACATCTTGCGGAGCGCCGCCTGGTGGCTTCCGTATCTGCTGATCATCGTGGGCGCGTATGCGCTCACTGCCTCCATTCAGACCAAGGTGGGTTGGCCGCTGCTGGTCGAAAACGAGATCCATGCCAATCCCAAGATGTCTGACCAGATGACATCGCTGCCGGCGGATCAGGTCGCGGCTCGGCAAAAGGCGATGCGCTACAGCTTTCAGTACGGCTTCTATGCCGCACCGCTGATCAATCTCGCATCGCTGGCCATTATCGCTCTCTTCTTATGGCCGACCATCAACTTCGGGTTCGGCGGATCTGCCACCTACGGGCGTGTGCTGGCGGTAGCGATGTACGCCTCGCTGCCGGGCGTGATCTCAGCGCTGCTGGCTGCCATTCTTCTGTTTGCAGGTCGAGATCCCGCCAGCTTCACCACACAGGCGCTCGTTGGCAGCAACCCCGGCTATTACATCGACACACCGGGCGCGCTGAAGACATTCCTGTCCATGCTGGACGTCTTCTCGCTCTGGACGGCGGTGCTGCTGGCGATAGGCGTTGCCATTGTTGCGCGCACGAAGCGGAGCGCGGGCTTCATCGCGGTCTTTGGATGGTATGTGCTGGTGATGATTGTCAGAACCGCCATCGCTGCCGTGAATAGCTAAGGAGACGGCCTGCGGGGTTGAATCGGCAGGCCGTCGCTGCGGGGCTGCGGACTTCTAGCTGTGCAGGAATTGCAGCAGGGCTGTGTTGACCTCAGCGGCATGTGTCCAGATGAGCCCGTGCGGGCCGTTCTCCACCACGTGCAGCTTCGCCGACGGCACGAGCGCGGGGATGCGTCCACCGCTGTTCGCCAGTGGAACGATCTGATCGGCGTCGCCGTGAACGACAAGCGTGGGCACCTGGATCTGCTTCACGTCCTCCCGGAAGTCTTCGAGCCACGCGTCCACGCAGAAGAGCATGGCCCCGTAGCTGGACTGGGACGCGACTGCGAAGTCGGCCTGCAGCTTCGCTTGGGAGACGGGGTGCTTCAAGATGCCCTGGTTGTAGAACATCTTCGCGAAGCTCTGCAGAAAGTCGAAACGGTCCGCTTCGATCTCCTTCTTGATGTCGTCGAAAATGGCCGGGTCGGTGCCTTCCGGGTTGCCGCCATCCTTGCGCAGCGCGGGCGCGATGGAGCTCAGGAAGCCGCATTTGGTGACGCGCCCCTGGTTGTATTTGCCCATGTAGCGTGCGACCTCGCCGCCCCCCATGGAAAATCCGAAGATGGCAGCGTCCTGCAGGTCGAGCGATTCGATCAGCGTGTCCGTATCGCGAGCCAGCGTGTTGTAGTCGTAGCCCCCACTAGGGGCCGAGCTGCGGCCAAAGCCTCGCCGATCATAGGTGATGACCCGATAGCCAGAGGCGAGCA
>CAXTGN010000027.1:0-12233 GCA_964243455.1 uncultured Acidobacteriaceae bacterium | reverse complement strand
CGCCGCGGATTGCCTTTCCCAGGATGCACCGTTCAGCGGCCACCCATGAATGAGAACAACCGGCGTCCCCTCACCCCGGTCTTCGTAGTAAAGCTCGATGTCTGCGCTGTTTTCTTTGCCAACCTTAAGAAAAGCCATAAGTTATCCTCATGTGCTGAGATGCACTCCATCGGCAGAGCCGCCGTCACCTACCCGCGACGGCCTTCAGCAAAAGAAAAGGCCCGCAGCGAAGCGGGCCTCCCATCGGTGCTGGATGCGTGCTACTCGGCACCCCAACGCTTGAAGACCAGAGAGCCATTGGTGCCGCCGAAGCCGAAGCTGTTGGAGAGCACGTAGTCGATTTTCGCGGGCTGAGGCTTGTTGGGAACGTAGTTCAACCGGCAGGCCGGATCGACGTTCTCGAGATTGATTGTTGGCGGTGCGATCTGGTGCTGCATGGCCATCACGCTGATGCCGGCTTCCAGGCCGCCCGCCCCACCAAGCAGATGTCCGGTCATGGACTTCGTCGAGCTCACAAGAAGTTCACCCCTCAGAGCGCGCTCTCCGAACACATTCTCCAGTGCCTGAGACTCGAGCGCATCGCCCAGCGGCGTAGAGGTGGCATGGGCGTTGACGTAATCGATCTTGTCGGGGGTGATGCCCGCAGATCGCAGGGCGTTGACCATCGCCCGGCGGCAGCCTTCGCCCTCCGGAGCCATCCCTGTCATGTGGAACGCGTCGCCGCTCATGCCATAGCCGATCACTTCGGCAAGAATGTTGGCGCCGCGTCGCTGAGCGAACTCGAGCTCTTCCAGAATCAGGATGCCCGCCCCCTCGCCGACAACGAATCCGTCACGATCGCGATCCCAGGGACGGCAGGCATGTTGCGGATCGTCATTACGTGTGGAGAGGGCCTTCATCGCAGCGAAGCCGCCAACCGACAGCGGCGTGATCGCGCCTTCGGCGCCGCCGGCGATCATGGCGTCGGCATCGCCGCGCTGAATCGTGCGAAAGGCGTCGCCGATTGAATGTGCCGAGCTGGTGCAGGCGGTCGCGGTCGCCTCATTAGGGCCTTTGGCGCCCCACCGGATGCTGACATGACCTGCGGCCAGGTTGACGATCGAAGCGGGAATAAAAAAACGCGAGATGCGGCGAGGGCCGCCATTCATCAGGGCGGTATGCTCGCGCTCGATGATGTCAAAGCCCCCGATCCCGGATCCGATATGGACGCCGATGTTGTCGGCCGTCTCAGGGTCAGCCTTGAGCCCGGAGTGCTCCATGGCTTCCTGGGAAGCCGCCATGGCGAAGTGGATGAAGCGGCCCATCTTGCGGGCCTCCTTCACCGGAATGAACTTAGTGGGATCGAAGCCCTTAACCTCGGCCGCGATGCGGACCGGATGGCCGTTCAGGTCGAAGGCGGTGATCTCGCCCACGCCGCTACGGCCCGCCATGAGCCCGTCCCAAACCTCGGGTGCGGTATTGCCGACTCCGCAGATCAGACCAAGGCCTGTAACGACGACGCGACGCTGCTCCATCTTTCCTGACTGCCTTCCGCTCAAGTACCGCTGCTTACTTACTTGGTTTTCTGGTGCTGCTCAATGTAGTCCGTTGCATCCTTGACGGTCTTGATCTTTTCCGCATCTTCATCCGGGATCTGAATATCGAAGGCCTCTTCGAACTGCATCACCAACTCGACCACGTCGAGAGAATCGGCGCCGCGATCTTCCTGGAAGCTAGCCACCGGGGTCAGTTCGGCTTCGTCCACCTGCAGCTGCTCGACAATAATCTGTTTGACCTTCTCATCCACTGCTGCCATCGCTATGAATCTCCTATGTCTTGAATGCCGGTCCGAAGGCCCGCTGATCGGGTTCGGCGCGTCCAGCCCCAGTGCCCAAGAATACCGGCGCGTCCGGCAGGTGTAAAGAACGTGTCCCGGTGGCTGCTCTCTTCCTTTAGCATGTCTGCATGCTCGATGGGGCCTTTCGGAAGGACAGCCGCCGTGATGCCCGGGAGGCGCGACGGTACTGCAGCGGTTGTAGTCCAGGGCTTTTTCGGCGTGTGAACCGGACCACGCGGATCGAGCGTACGCTGCTCACGTGGCTTGGTTTCTTTCCATGGGAGTGCGTCTCCTGCCGCCGGAAGCGCTTTTTTCGGGATCAGGGACGCAAATCGACCGAGCCTGCCACGCCGTAGCCTTTGGCCCTAATCTTCGTTCGCGACCAACATCGGGAGCAGGCCCTCATACCCGTTTGTGCCGTTGGCGCGCCCGTTGGAAAGGCTGGCCTCGGCATCTTCCAGGCTCACGTCGCGCAGGGAACGATTGATCGCCCGGGTACGCGTATTCAGAAGCTCAATCGTATTTTGGACGGTGCCTACCTGCCGTTCCATCTTGCCCATCAGGGTTTCGAAGGTGCCGAACTCTTTTCGGGCATTTGCGAGCACCTTCCAGACCTCGTCGCCCTTTTTCTGGAGGTCGAGCATATGGAAGCCCATCTGGAAGCTGCTTAGCAGGGCAGAGAGAGTGCTGGGACCGGCGATGGTTACGCGGCAGCTCTGCTGAATTTCTGTCTGCAGGCCGTCCCGTCGCATCACCTCGGCATATAACCCCTCGGTCGGCAGGAACATCACGGCAAAGTTGGCCGTTGCCGGGGGTGCGATGTATTTCTCGCAGATTCGCTTGCCTTCTGTGCGGATCGCGCTTTCGAATGCCTTGCCGGCACCCGCGATCTCGGCCGGCGTGCCCTGCTCATAGGCCGTTTCGAGCCGTTCCCAGGCTTCGCGCGGGAACTTCGCATCGATCGGTAGCAGAACCTCTCCCTGCGGAGTGGGCAGCTTCACTGCATATTCGACCATCTCGCCTGTATTCGGCTTTACCTTCACGTTCTGGGCGAACTGACTGGGCGCCAGCATCTGGCTGAGCAGCATGCCGAGCTGAACCTCGGCAAAACCTCCCCGGCTCTTTACATTAGTGAAGATCCGCGACAGGTCGTCGACGCCGGCTGAAAGCTTGCTCATCTCGCCGAGTCCGGAGTGCACCTTGGCAAGGTGATCCGTCACCTGCCCGAAACTCTCCGTAAGGCGCGTTTGCAGGGTTGCATGCAGCTTTTCGTCTACTGTGGCGCGCATTTCCTCGAGCTTGGCGCTATTGGCCTCATTCAGCTTGTCAAGACGGGCTTCCACGGCCGAGCGGATCTTGTCTCCATCCTCCCGCTGCGCGCGGGCCAGGTCGGCGAGTCGGGTGTGGAGGGCTTCGCGGCCGTCACTGTGGGCCTTGTTGCTTTCCAGGGCGAAATCGGCAAAGCGCTGTCGAAGCCCGACCAGGTGTTGGTCCACAAGGCCCCTGAACTGCTCACCATCCGCTCTGTGATCGGTGCGAAAGCCCTCCAGGCCCAACCGCAGGGCATCGCCCAAGACGGCCAGATCCCGGCGCAGCAACTCGGCGTGCTGCGTAGCCGCCTGTTGCGTGCGGACGGCTGCTTCGGCGATTTCCTGCCGTGCTGTGGCGAGTTCGTGGCGAAGAGCGCCTTCCACGCGTTCGGCACGCGCATCGGTCCGGGCCAGCTGTGTCGGTACGTCGGCGCCAAGAAGCGCAAGGAGACGCGGGTCCACCGGAATCTCGGCGGCGGCCTTCGGGCGACGCAGCCATTGAACGATGACCAGGAGCAGCGTAAGGACCTGAAGCGCGAGGAGAATGGGTAACATTCGTCTTTCCTTCGCTCAGAGCATAGCATCGCACTTGGCATTGCCGCTGCGGAAATCGTGGTTCTATGGTGGCTTTCCGGGCATCAATGATTCAATAGCCGTAGAGCTCCGTAACGCTCTCCCAAGGACCCCGAAGCCGTCTTATGCGTATGTCCCGCCTCCTCGCCCCCGCCCTGCTCTCAGCGTTTGTTTCGTTCGGTGCGGTCGCCCAGACCTCGTTGCCGGCGAATCAGGTCACCAATTTCAAGGACACGTCTTCGTTTAAGCCGCCTGCGGGCGCCAAGGTAGCCGTGATCGAGTACGAGGACCTGGAGTGCCCGGCGTGCGCGCATGCCTTCCCGATGGTGCATGCGGCGGTGAACCACTATCACATTCCCATTGAGGAGTTCGATTTCCAGATACCTGGCCATGCGTGGAGCCACGACGCGGCCATCTTTTCGCACTATCTCAGGGCCAAGGTTTCTCCGGACATCGCGGAGCAGTTCCGCCGCGAGACGTTTGCTTCGCAGTACCGCATAGCGTCCAAAGACGACCTCCACAATTTTGAGGAGAGCTTCCTGCGCGCCCGCGGCAAGCAGATGCCGTTTGAGGTCGACCCTACGGGCCAGTACGATCGCGAGGTAAACGCCACCACAGCCGAAGGGCAGAAGATCGGCGTGATGGAAACGCCGACCATCATCGTGGTCTCACCGAACCACTGGATCCAGGTCAAAGACCCGCAGGAGATGTATGCGGCCATCGATCAGGCGCAGGCCGACGCGAATCGTTCTGTCGCCACGAACGCCCACCGGGTCTCCGCAACGAGGTCCAAGTAGCTGCCCCCTCAGAGTTGAAGTAGCACTTGAGGCGACTGTGTACCAGTCTGGTTCCCGCGCCCGGAAAGGTACACAGATGGACACCGCCTCACCGAAGGCACTACGGCTCGGGGCTTTCTGTCCCTATACTTTGACG
Organism: uncultured Acidobacteriaceae bacterium; assembly: GCA_964243455.1. Lineage (GTDB taxonomy): Bacteria > Acidobacteriota > Terriglobia > Terriglobales > Acidobacteriaceae > Granulicella. The sequence goes on along the minus strand of CAXTGN010000027.1, from coordinate 7,601 downwards.
GAAACGGGTGAAGTCCTTCGCGCGGAGACCAATGAGCATTCAGCCAATTCGGAAGTATGTTGCACCCGAGATCCCGGACAAACTGTATTTCCGAATCGGCGATGTAGCGCGCCTCTGCGAGGTCCCGGCCTATGTTCTCCGTTTCTGGGAAACCGAGTTTCCCCAGCTGAGGCCGAACAAGGGCGGCACGGGGCAGCGCCTCTACCGCAAGCGCGACGTCGAAATGGCCCTGCGGATCAAGTCGCTCCTCTACGATCAGGGCTACACGATTCCGGGTGCCCGTCAGGTGTTCAAGACGGAAGCCAAGGTACGTGAGGCTGCAGCGACGGAGGCTGCCCTTCCCGTTTCCTTCCCCGCCAGCGACTTCCCTGAGACCTCGGTGAGCGCGGCTCCTGACGTGAGCAGGTCCGCGGAGGCGAGTCGTGGCGAGGAGCTCCGTCGCAAGGCGTCACTGCAGGCGGTGCGCGATGAACTCTGCGCCCTGCTCGTCATTCTCGAACAGCCGATCCGTTCGGTGGCGGAGCGAGCCCCCAAGGCTGCCCCCAAACTTCAGGCCTTCCGGCCAAGACTCGTCCTGGAGCAGAAATCGGTCCCGGCTCCGGTCGAAACGCTGCGCCTGGTAGCCGATCCCCGATCACAGGGCGACCTGTTTGCCAGGGAGTAGGCGCGGTTGGCGGACCTGAGAGCAGCCTCGTCGCCCGGGGCGGCAGCACCGCCAACATCCAGACTCAACCTGTTCCGTAGCGGAAGCGGACACACCGCTGCTTCCGCCACTGTGCTGCTGATGCTGAGCTCGTTCTGCTCCGGCCTGCTGGCCCTGGTGCGGATCAAGTACATCAATGCCTTGTTCGGTGCCGGTATGGAGCAGGACGCCTACCGCGCCGCCTTCAAACTTCCCGATCTGCTGAACTACTTTCTCATCGGTGGCGCCGCGTCCATCTCGCTTATCACCATCCTGAATCGCTACCGCGAAGCGGGCGATGAGGAGGGTGCGGACCGCGCGCTTTCGGTCATTCTCACCAACATGCTCCTTGTGCTTGGCGCGGGCGTCCTGCTGGGTGAAATCTTTGCGCCGCAATATGTAGACGTCGCCAACAAGGGCTTTCGAGGCGATGCACGAGCCGCCCTGTGCACCTCACTCACGCGTCTCATGTTGCCCACGCAGCTCTTCATCCTGACCGGCAGCATGATGAGCGCGCGTCTGCAGGTGCGCAAGATCTTCATCTACCAGGCCTTCACGCCCATCCTCTACAACGGCGGCATCATCGCCGGGGCGTTCCTGCTGCACCGCCAGCTGGGCGTGTTCTCGCTGGCTGTCGGCGTGCTGCTGGGTATGCTTATCGGCTCCGCGCTTCTGAATACTCTGGGTGCTCTCCGCACCGGTTTGCGCTTCCGCCCCAGCGTGGATTTCCGCGATCCTGCGTTTCGCGATTGGTTCCGCCTGAGCCTTCCTCTCATGATCGGGGTCTCGATCGTGATGTTTGACGGCCTGTTTATGAATTACTTCGCGAGCGTCCGCGTCGGCGGCGTCACGCTTATGAACAATGCAAAGGATCTCTTCAACGCGCCGTTCAACGTGATTGGGCCCGCAGCCGGTGCGGCATCCCTTCCGTTCTTCGCTTCGTTGTTCCAAAGCGGCCGGCTGTATGACTTTTCCGAGTCGGTTGGACGCTCCGTGTCGCGCCTTTTCTGCGTGGGTCTTCTGGTCTCTGCGTGGATGATCGCCCTTGCGCCGTGGCTGATGGATCTGTTCCGTGGTGGGCGCTTCCACCGCTCGGATGCCCGCGAGACGACGTTGCTGTTTTCGATCCTGTCGCTCACACTGGCGATCTGGGCGGTGCAGGGTATCTACGCTCGCGCGTTTTACGCAGCCAGTGACACCAAGACACCGGCCCTCACCGGAACCGCCATCACGGTTCTTTCAGCTCCGCTGTATTGGCTGCTTTATCAGGCGCGAGGCCTGGAAGGGCTGGCCATCGCGTCCGATGTGGGCATCACGCTGCAGACGGTGTCGCTTGCGGTCCTCTTGCACCGAAAACGTCTCGTCAGTCTTCGGCATCTTGACTCTTCCGAGATAGCACGAGCCTCGATGGCGGCGCTCTGTGGCGCGGTCGGCACAGGCTTTGTGAGCTATCGTCTGCCTGAGGCGCACACGCACGGTGCCGATGCTGCCGTGATCGCAACAGGGAGCGTCGTATGGCTGATTGTGTCCGGGGGGGTGCTGCGGCTGACCGGGTCAAAGCTTCCAGAGCAGGTGCTGAGGAAACGACGGTCAGCCGCTTAACTACGCAACATCGGTGGAGCGTCGGTTGGTGATGCTACTGAGGTTGAGCCGCGTTGGCCTTGTCCTGATCCCGCACGGCCTTCTTTACCTTGGCGGAACCTGCAGCCTTCTTCTCGGATTTGTCAGCCTTGGCCTGTGCCTTGTCAGCCTTTTCCTGCTGCTTCAATTGGGCCTTGGTCTCCTGGCGAGCCTGCTCATTCGTCTGCTGCGCGAATATGGGGGAACTCAGCATGACGCCGAGGCTAAGAGCAGCTGCTGTGCGGAAAATCTTCACATCACCCTCCTGCGCAAATCAGATGTCAGCTCCGGTTGGGGGGTGGCCCGCGTAGGAACAGGAGATTAACCGTTCTTTGCGTCTTCGTACTCTTCGTTCCAGGCTGTCTGGATCGCCTCGAGAAGCGGCTCCGTGGATTTTGCGGGGTCGCCGACGAAGCCGGGAAGCTCCGTTACAAACCTGTGCAGATCGGTAAAGCGGACCGAGTACGGCTCCGTTTCGGGATGACGTTCCTGCAATTGAATACCAATTTCTAATACGTCGGTCCAGGTGATCTCACGAGGCATAGTTTGGGTGTGCTCCTTCGGTTCTCCAGTGTACGTGGGCACAGATTCGGCTCCGCCCAGACACTCTGAGGGCTTCCCATAGCACGGTAGAATGGAAGGAGCTTCGATGATCACGCAGACCCCTAACCCGGCTCAGGAAAAGCAGCTTAGCTCAATGACACCCTCAGCACCTGGCCCAGGCACCGCGCGCCGCGGCATGACGGCACGGCGTCGCATCCTTGCCGCCGAGCGCCGCTTCCGCGAGCTGCAATCGATCGGATCGGCGCTGCTGGACACCGCGCACCCGTACATGGCGCACATCGTTCCCATGCGCCGCTGCAACCTGGCCTGCACGTATTGCAATGAGTTCGACGACGTCTCCACAGCCACGCCCATTGCCGAAATGCGGCGTCGCATCGATCACCTGGGACGCCTTGGCACGGCGGTCATCACCATCTCCGGCGGCGAGCCTCTGCTCCATCCTGAGCTCGACGACGTGATCGCGCGCATCCGCCACAACGGTGCGATCGCGGGCATGATCACCAACGGCTACCTGCTTATGCCAGATCGTATTCAGCGGCTGAATAAGGCAGGGCTCGATCACATGCAGATCTCGATCGACAACATCATGCCCGACGACGTCTCCAAGAAGTCGCTCAAGGTGCTCGACGCCAAGTTGCGCATGCTGGCCGAGCATGCCGACTTTCACGTCAACATCAACTCCGTTGTCGGCGGTGGTATTCAGAATCCCGAGGATGCCCTGGTGATCTCGAAGCGCGCCCTGGAGCTCGGATTCTCCTCCACCATCGGCATCATTCATGACGGTTCAGGTCAGCTGAAGCCTTTGGGTGAACGCGAGCGCAAGGTCTGGGAAGAGGTTCGTTCGCTCACCCGCCGTTCCTACTCGCGCTTTAACGGTTTTCAGGAGGCCATCGCCAACGGCAAGCCGAACGATTGGCGCTGCCGGGCAGGCTCCCGGTACCTGTACGTGGATGAAAACGGCATCGTCAGTTACTGCTCGCAACAGCGGGGCTATCCAGGCGTGCCCATCGCCGAGTACACCAAGGCTGATGTGGAGCGTGAGTTCCTCACCGAGAAGGGCTGCGCGCCGAACTGCACCATCTCCTGCGTACACCAGGTGAGCTACATCGACCACTGGCGCGCACCGCAGCAGCCCGAACTTGGACTCGCAGCGACCAAGGGGCATCCTGCAGGTGGCCTGGTGCAAATCCAATAGCACGGCATTGAACCCGTAGCTTCGTGGCCGTAATCTAAACAGTGGGCCACCCATGTCTGAAGCAGCCGTCCTTTCGCCCCAACCCGCCGCACCTGAACCGATTCATAGCTGCCCCAGCTGCAGCCATTGGCTGCCGGACGGCACTCTTGCGTGTCCGGACTGCCAGACCCTGACCTATGGCCGCCACCTGAGTGAGCTGGCCCATACTGCCAAGCAGCTGGAGGGGGAGGGCAAGTGGATCGAGGCGCGCGACCGCTGGCGCTCGACGCTGGCATGGCTTCCCGAGGGAACGCAGCAGGCTGACTCCATCCACGGGCACATCACGCAAATCGACTCGAGGCTTGCCGCGGAAGACGCGAACAAGGCCAAGTGGACCAAGCGGCTAGGGCCATTCGCTCCGCTGTTCTTTTTCCTGCTGAAGCTGAAGTCTGCGTTCTTTCTGCTGTTCAAGCTCAAGTTCTTCCTTGGGCTTTTCGCCTTCTTCGGGATCTATTGGATCCTTGGCGGCTGGAAGTTTGCGGTGGGTTTCACGGTCTCCATCGCGATCCATGAGATGGGGCACTATGTCGCGGTGAAGCGCCGAGGGCTGAAGGCCGACCTGCCCATGTTTATCCCCGGTATGGGCGCCTATGTGCGCTGGTACTCCATGGGCGTCTCGCGTGAGGACCTCGCTGCAATTTCGCTCGCAGGACCGGTGTATGGGTTGGGAGCCGCCGTGCTCTGCCTGGCCCTGGCCTGGTCGACGCACAGCGTGCTCTTTCTGCTGCTCGCCAATATCGGAGCCTGGTACAACCTGTTCAATCTAACCCCAATCTTTGGCTTCGATGGGGCGCAGGCCACCTATGCGCTCTCGCGTATGCAGCGCGCGCTGATCGCCGGGATGAGCGCTCTGTTCTTTGCCCTGACAGTGATCGATGCCGACGCCAACCGCGCCGGAACGCAGTGGGTATTTTTGTTCGTCGCGGCGGGTATGGGTTGGCGCTGCTTCACCAACGACGCCCCGGAGTCACCGCACTCGCGGACGCTGATCGTGTTTCTTGCCCTCGTGCTGCTGTTTGGCTTCATGCTGTATCTCACGCCTGTTCCGGGTGCCCGCTAATCGGCGCTTAAGCCGCTGCCAAAGACGGCGCGGCAGAAACCGCAACACAAGGGATCTGCTTCTTCGGTCCACGCTTGCGCGTCACCAGCAGCCTGGTACGGTCGAGCACCTCGGCAGGGGTGCAGGCCCCCTTGGGCAGAAAGGCATCCGCCGCGGAACCGCGCTCAAAGTTCGACACCGTGCCGGAGATGAGCAGCGTGGGCAGGGTCGGATGTACCTGCTTGGCCCGGCGTGCGAGTTCGTTGCCGTCCATACCGATCAGCAGAACGTCTGCCATCAGCAGATCCACTGAGCCCTGCAGGGCTGTCTCCAGGTGCTCCAGTGCCTCGCGGGCCGAGGTCATGGTCAGCACGCGGTAGCCGCGGGTCTCCAGCGTGAACTTGCGGATGGATAGAACCTGCTCATTGCTATCAACACAGAGAATCGTCTTACGAGGGCGCATCGGGGCATCTACTCCGCCGGGGTATTCCGGCTGCGGGGCCAGCCTGCACCGTGCAGGGCTGGAGTCTGTACTTGTGGCCGAGCGGGGGCGCAGTGTTCCGGGGGAACACAGGGCGCGTCGATCAGGCGGACTGGATCTGCTTCGGTACCTTTCGAAGGCATACGAAGACGTGTTGGGTTACTCGCGCCCGAAGCCTGGCTCCGGCTGCGCGTAGCGCTCCTCCCGGCTGCCCTCACGAGTTCGGCTGAATGGCCGGACGCACAGGGGCAAGCGGTCTGGAGTCCGCGTAAGTTGCTGTAACTACAAGTGAAGCAACGTTCGGTCGCCTCACCCGAAAGGGTCACTGAGTTGCGATGGCCTGAGCATACGGTGCGTAGACCCGGGAGACAACCCGCCGAAGACGTGTTCTGTACACAGGGAAATTCACTGCCCTGGAGGAAACTCTTGCAAGATCAGCAGCTTGCGATTCCATTCGGATGTGAACAAACCGGTCCCAGCCAAAGGAGAAGGGGTCCCATTGCCACGGGGCTGGTGCAGCGCACCTGAGCGGAAAGGCGTCAACCCTCTTCCACGTTCCTATACTGGTCCTGTATGTCACTTTCGCTTTTGCGTTCAGCAGCGTTGCAGGTTCGGGCCGAGCAGTACCTTCCGGGTGGTGTGGATTCCCCGGTACGGGCGTTCCGGGCCGTGGGTGGACATCCGCCCTTTGTGGCCAGTGCGGAAGGCGCGTACCTGACCGACGCAGACGGCAACCGCTACGTGGACATGTTCGGGTCCTGGGGCCCGATGCTGCTGGGCCACGCCTTTCCACCCGCGGTGGAGGCCATCCGCGATGCCGCGGGACGGTCCGCCTCGTTTGGCGCGAGCACCGCTGCTGAGGCCGATCTTGCCGAGTTGGTGCAGCGCTGCTTCCCTTCGGTTCAGAAGCTGCGCTTTGTGAGCTCTGGTACAGAGGCGTGCATGTCAGCGGTCCGACTGGCGCGAGGCTTCACCGGTCGGCCGTTCGCCATCAAGTTCGAAGGTTGCTACCACGGCCATGCGGATGCGTTGCTGGTCAAAGCGGGGTCGGGGGTGGCTACGTTTGGCATTCCGGGGTCGGCTGGGGTGCCCGCCGAGACCGCGATGCACACGCTGGCGCTGCCCTACAACGACCTGGGCGCGGTAGAGGCGGCCTTTGCCAGCCATCCGGATCAGATTGCGTGCATCATCCTGGAGCCCGTTGTCGGCAATGCGGGGACGGTGCTGCCTGCGCCAGGCTTTCTTCGCGGGCTGCGCGAACTGACGTGGGCGCACGGTGCGCTGTTGATCTTTGACGAGGTGATGACGGGATTTCGGCTGTCTCCGGGCGGGGCGCAGGGGCTGTACCGGGATGAGCTGGGCGGGGATGGTTCGGCGCCGGCGTGGCCGGACCTGACGACGCTGGGCAAGATCATCGGCGGTGGCTTGCCCGTGGGCGCGTTCGGTGGCCGGGCGGAGATCATGGATCAGCTGGCGCCGTCGGGGCCCGTGTACCAGGCGGGGACGCTGAGTGGGAACCCGCTGGCGATGGCCGCGGGCATCGCCACGGTCAGTTACCTGCTGGAGCATGCGGACGAAGTCTATCCGCGGCTGGATCGGACCACGGCGGCGATTGCCGACGGCGTGGCGGCGTTTGCGGCGGACACGGGTGTGCCTCTGACGACCAACCGCGTGGGCAGCATGTTCACGTGGTTCTTCACCAGCCTGCCGGTGCATGACTTCGCCGGGGCGAGCACGTCGGACACGGCGCGCTTCGGGCGGTTTCACCGGGGCATGCTGGAGCGCGGCGTGTGGCTGCCGCCAAGCCAGTACGAGGCGGCGTTTGTGTCGGCGGCACATGGCGAAGCCGAGATCGCGCACGTGCTGGGAGCGGCTCGTGAGGCTCTGCGGGAGAGCGCTTGACGCCCTAGCACCGATGTGGGATTCCGTGCCGTTATCGTGGGTACCTACAACGTCCAGCATGATTCAGGACGCGTATGTT
>CAXTGN010000026.1:20686-21326 GCA_964243455.1 uncultured Acidobacteriaceae bacterium | reverse complement strand
CCTGCTGCCGAATGAAGAAGATGATCCAGCCATACACGGGCAGGTTCAGCAGCAAAGCGAAGGTGTTTCCCTGCGCCACGCTGAGGGCGCCCGTCCATCCCAGGGGATCGGTGAGCGCGCCCAGGCCGCAGCAGGCGAGGGCAAACACGAAGGCATTGGACCACTTGCCCGCGAAGAAGGCCTTGAAAAAGAGCAGGGCACCGGCAAGAGCTGCCGTGTTCGCGACCGTTTTCAGCAGGTCGAGAAAAATGAGGTGGTGCGCATGCAGGTGATCCCACGCTGTCAGCAGGTGTCCCAGGGCCTGGAAGAGGACCAGCAGCGTGAACCACAGGAATTCACGCTCGGTGCGACGCGTGAGAAACAGAGCAAGGGCGACGGCGGAGGCCAGCATCTCCAGCGCGGCCAGATCCAGGTCGTCGCTGTACTGCCACAGGTAGGCCTGTTCCTGTGTGTTGAACTGATCGTGGATCAGATCGCTGCGCCCTACCTGCGCCAGGCCCTGCATGCCGCCATGGCGGTACTGGCTCCACATCGGGTCGTGCCAGATGCGCAGACCTATCGTGAGCGTTTGGGGTGCAAGGCGGGCTCTGTCCAGGGGGAGATCCAGCACCAGGGGACGGGAGCGGAAGGTGCGCGGATG